>JBCDHN010000302.1:0-4911 GCA_038749915.1 Verrucomicrobiota bacterium
CAGGCGCGAGTCGGCATTGTTCGAATCTATCGAACGGAATTCCCGGCCCAAACAGTTAACTTTTCTAAAATAAATTGGTTTCAGAAAAGTCCAGTTATGATAATCTTTTGCCCGTGTATCCCCAAACCGCCGAGTCGAAGCCTCAACCAGCTGACCTTCCGCAAAGGCTGGTGGATGCCGTGGCGCACCTTTACAGCTCCGCCGGATTCCAGCTCAGCAGGCCGGAGGGAATCGCACCTGAGATCACGTTCATTGCCACTCCAACCCAACAGCCGGCAGGATTCGTGGCGGTTGGATGCTATGCCCTGGATCCGTCCCAGTTGGTGAAGATGGAGCAGTTGGACGCCTTTTGGCGGGGCGTCAGCCAATCCGGTGCTCAAAGCGCCGTTTTCGTGACGAACAGTTATTTTGATCCGGCAGTTCTCGCCGCCGCGAATTCGGTTCCCCTGCAATTGATTGATGGAGCGGGATTGAGCGCCGCCCTCGGCCAAAGTCAGCAGGCAGCAACCACCCCGGATCCGCCAGCGCCGGAACCGGAACCAGAAGTTCCGAACGAAGTTCCGGAATCGGAGGAGCCGATTCCAGGTTACCCTCCCAAGGAGGAGATTCAGCCAACGTCGGAGCCGGTCGAGTCGCAAACTGAGGTAGCAGCCGCTTCGGAACCGATCACGAAACCGGAGCAACCTGCTGCGAAGAAGCCGGCCAAAGCGAAGTTCGATCCCAAAGGCTTCGTGACTGCGTTCACAAACCGGAGCCGGCCGAAGGGGAAAAGTTCCAAAGCCAGCTTTCTCAGCTTTGGAAAAAAGAAAAACGCGGACGACTCTCCCGCCTCGGACACAGAAGAATCACCAACAGCCTCAAAGGGAAAAGCGAAAGATGGCTCGGATATGGATTGGTCGGCGGCGGGCAAAACCCGGCGTTGGATTTCTCCCAAGGTCGCAATCGCGGCCTTGATTTGTTTGTTAGCCACTGGGGTGCTCGTGATTTTGGACCAATTTCCCGCGGAACGAGAGCAACTCAGCAACTGGATGGAGCGCTACATCATTCATCCGGTCATGAATCCGATCGAGGGGCAGAGCACGGCAGATTCGAAGCCGGTCAATCAGGCGCCGATCAGTGCCATTCCGCCAATCACAATCACATCGACTCCGGTCGAAGCACTCGATCCGATGGACATGGAGCCAACCTTTGATGAGATCCGTCGGTTGCTGGTTCATCGCGTGCGGACCCTTGAAGAATTGAAGGAACGCCTCCACGCGGAGCGTCTCGCCGCCGAAGTCCAGCTTCTGGGAAAGGTTCCGGGCCGCGACGGTGCCAACTATGTCGAGCAGGCGGGAGGTGACCTCGAAGTTACCGTGAAGCTCATTTGCGAGGATGAAGAAGGCGGGCCAAGGCTTTCGCCCGAAGATCAGAAGCGGGTGCTGCCGTATTTGGCAATCGAGGGAGGTCGATTGGAACTGACTTCTCCGGATATCGACATCTACGATCTCCTGGAGCCTCCGGCGGATCTGTTCAGTGTGAGCCCGAAGCTGTTTCCGGAAAGCCTTGAGCTGCTTGAGCGCCGTTTGTTTGTTGAGGAGGCTTTGGAGGCGCGGCGTTACGCTCAAAGCGTCGCCGCAGTGACTTCGGCTGCACGTTCGACCGGGATCGACTTTGTTTTGGAGAATGAAGGCGATCTCGACGCGGTAATTGCATCTGTGGTTGAGGGACGGCGCATTCAGGATCCCACGAGCCCGTTTGACGGTCACCTCTTCAAAACGCCGGAACCCCCAGCTGACAAACTGGAGGACGTGAAGCGCTTTCTCGTGATCATGAATGGAAAGCTCCGTTACGAGGAAACGCTTCCGACCGAGCTGGAGACCAACCCGAAGTTCGATCCCAATCTGAAGTCGAGCGTTGGTGAAGCAATTCAGATCGCCGAACTTCTCCTGCGCCACACCGCTGAACAAATCCTCGTCAACAAGGCGAATCGAGACAAGTCGTTGATGCCGGTCAAGGGACTTCACTGAGTGGGCCGCAGCGTTTCGGCACTTGCGCGGATCCGGGCCCTGCAGGAACGTCCTTCCATGAAACCCCGCCGATCCTTACCCCTCGCGTTGGCTGCGGTTGGAGCCCTCGTTCTTTGTCAGAGTTTCCCGGTTGCGCATGCCCAGTCAACCGAAGCGGAATTGCTCAAAACCGTGGTCGT
The DNA here is from genome assembly GCA_038749915.1 of Verrucomicrobiota bacterium. Lineage (GTDB taxonomy): Bacteria > Verrucomicrobiota > Verrucomicrobiia > Verrucomicrobiales > DEV007 > JBCDHN01. Next base: position 2,189 of record JBCDHN010000302.1, read on the forward strand.
TCCCGAGAATTTTGAAGCGACCATTTTTGCGATGCCACCGGCCGTGAACTATCCCACCTTCGTCAAGGCCACGCCGGAGGGAATTGTGTATGTCAGCCAGGACAAGAACGGTTCGCTGGCTCGGGAACCCAATCGCGGAGCGATTTTGCAATGTCTCGACACGGATGGAGATGGCAAGGCCGATCAGGTTAACCAATTCGTGGCGAGTGTGGACTCGCCCCGCGGTTTGGAATGGGATGGGGAGTGGCTCTACTGCCTGCATCCCCCGCATTTGAGCCGGTATCGTGACAACGATGGCGATGGTAGTGCGGATGAGGAGGAAGTGTTAGTCGAAGGGATTGCGTTTGGGTTTGAAGATCGGCCGGCCGATCATACTTCGAATGGAATCACCCTGGGAATCGATGGCTGGCTTTATTGCGCGATTGGCGATTTCGGCTTTATGAACGCGAGGGGCACGGATGGAGCCGAAGTCCAGTTCCGGGGTGGGGGAGTCGTCCGCGTTCGGCGCGATGGAACCGGGATGCACATTTTCAGCCGGGGAACGCGGAACATCTACGAGGTCGCGGTCGGCCCGACTCTTGAGGCCTACACGCGGGACAACACCAACGATGGAGGAGGCTGGGACGTGCGGCTTCATCACTTCACCGGACTCGATCATCACGGCTACCCCAGCCTGTATCGAAATTTCCCGGAAGAGATCATCCAACCCTTGCGAGAATATGGTGGAGGTTCCGGAGTCGGCTCGGTTTGGATCGACGAACCCGGATACCCTGAGCCCTACCAGAACATTCCCTGCACCGTCGATTGGGGGCCGGGTTGGGTTTACGCGCACAAGCTCTCCAAAAAGGGAGCCACCTTTCAGGAAGACGAGCAGATTGAGTTCATCAAAACCCCACGTTCGACCGATGCCACCATCGATGCCGGCGGTCGCATTTTTGTCTCAAGCTGGAAGGACGGGCGGTTCAAATATGAAGGTGAGCACATCGGTTATGTTGCCATGGTCCAGCCGAAGGGGCATCAAAAACGTCCCGTGCCGGAATTCGCCAAAGCAACGGACGCCGAGCTGGCCAGTATGATTGGCGATGAGAGCTTCACCCTGCGGAAAGCCGCGCAGTGGGAATTGCTCCGCCGGGGACTGGATGCTGAAACACGCAACATCCTGATTAGCATTGCCACCAGATCAGATTCGGAAAGAATCGCTGCGGCGGCCATCTTCACCCTCGCGTTGGGCGGAGACGAGGCCATTCCGATTTCCTTTTGGGCCGATGTTCTCAAGCAATATCCTGAGGTTGCCACCAGAGCCCTCGCCGAAATCGGAAAACCCATGGATGATCCCTCCATCGAAATCGTAGCGAACGATCCTGCGGTTCGGCTGGAAATTGTCCGCTGGCTTGCCGCCACGGAAGATGGCGCGGATACGCTCATCACGATGACGGAAGATGAGGATCCGATCGTGGCGCATGCCGCCGTGAACGCCTTGGTCGAAACCAACGCGGTGGACGCCTGCCTCAGCACGTTTCTCAGAAATCCCACAGTTCATCGTGCGCTTCAGCAGATGCATTCGCCGGTGGTTGTGGAGCGTCTGATTTCGGAGCTGGAAATCCAATTAGACGCTGCTTCCTCCTCGTCTTCTTCTGCCGGTCGAGAAAACGCGACGGCGATTCTCAAGACTCTCGCCCGGCTCTACTACCGTGAAGGAGAGTGGAAGGGCGAAAGCTGGGGAACCCGTCCCGATACCAGCGGACCCTACTACAAACGGGTAACCTGGGAGATGAGCGAAACAATCGCGGAGAAGCTGCGCTCGGCGCTGGTTCATGAGAATACCAACAAAGCCGCCTTGATTGCCGAGATCTCGCGCAATCAGATCGACCTGAACGATTCCATTCCGACCGTCCTCAAGTTGGCCGAAAAAGATCCGGTACTCGAGAAGTCACTCGTCGATCTTGTGCTAAAGAAATCAGAGACTCCAGCTGATGCCATTCCCGCGTTGATTCGAGTTGCGACCTCTATCGATCGACAGGGTGAGTTGCGGCTTGACGCAGCAAGAGCGTTAGCCCGGGGGCGCGATCCCTACGGGTTTGAGGTCGCGTTTGATCTGGCCGTCCGCCGCGATGAGTTCGATGCCATTCCCCATGTGAAGAATTGGCTGCGCGAAGCGATCTCGCAAAGTCCGGAAATCGAGAATCAGTATGAAATGCTGGTGGAGGTCGCCCACGGCGAGGATGACAAGGCCGGGCGCATGGCCTTTGGCGTGTTGGTGAAACTCCTCGACCGCAAGCCGCTCGCTCCGGAGACGCGTGGTGAAATCCAGACCGCGTTGGAGGAAACCCAGCTGGAGTCCAATCCGGATCACCTCATCCGTCTGCTTCGTGCCATCGCGGAGACAAAGCACCGCAACTCCAAGGCAATCGTGATCGCGGCGGCCTCTCGTCCCGAGCCCGGGGTCGTCAAAGCCGCGCAGTCCGCTGCCAAATCCCTCCGAATCGATCTTGATGCGGCATCCAAGCCCAAAGGCGCGTTGATTGGATCCATCGAGCCAATCACGGTCCTCGGTCAGGTTGCCAAAATCAAGGGCGACAAGGAACTTGGCGAAGCTCTTTTTTCCCAGCAAACCTGCGCGATTTGCCACACCATGAAGTCGGATGAAGCCTTGAAAGGTCCCTATCTTGGGAACATTGCCGGAATCTACCAGGGGCGGGATCTGGCTGAAGCAATCCTCAACC
>JBCDHN010000303.1:0-4899 GCA_038749915.1 Verrucomicrobiota bacterium
ACCCGGGGTTGGCTGGCGTTGGAGCTCTCGCCTTCATGATGAAGGGAATCGAAGACGCACCGGAAACGAAAAAAGCCTTTGATGGTATGAACCAATACCATCTTGGTCACGGCAATGTTCATGCCTACGGTTGGTATTACATCATGCAGGCCTATTTCCTGAAAGGCGGGGAAGACTGGAGAAACTGGAACGAATTTGCGATGCCGAAAATTCTTGCCTCCCAAGATGAATCCGGATTTTTCAAGGTGAATGGCGGTCACGGTCCCAAAGACCCGGTTACTGCGACGATTTATCACACCTGCCTCTGCACGCTCATGCTGGAGGTTTACTACCGCTATCTGCCGACCACGCAGAAGAATCTGGGTTGATGGTCTGCCAAGGCTAGCACCTTTGGGGCGAGGTAACTCAGTACATCATCCGCACCAAGGTAAAGGACCACTCTCGGCCTTCATCAAAGTGCGTTCCCCGAAGGCTGAGCGCCTTTGAATCATTGATTGGGAACAAAACGACGTCGCGGGTGCCATCTTCATACTCAACCGTCAGTTCATCGTCCGTAATTTTCCAACTGCCCTTCAGTGGTGGCTCATCCTGTCCCGTCCCGTAAAGGGCCGTGGCGTCGTCAGCAAAAGAGAGTTGATAGCGGGAAAGGCGACGGACGTTTCCCTGGCCAAATAGACGTGCCCATTTTCCCACCATGGCTTCACTCCAGGAGCCCCACTCGGGGAGCGGTTCAACCTTTAGTTCGTACTCAGGGCCGCCTTCCTCGTTATACGTGGCAAACCGGCTCCCCTCGCGAATGACCAGCGTTTGAAGCACTCCTTTGGAGCGCCAGAAAACCGTGTGCTTCGAGGGGGCATACTTCCACATGGCCAACCGAGTCTCCCGCCCCTGAAGATCGCCTAACATGACTCCGTCTTCATAAAATCGGAGATGATCGATTCTGCTGGGAACCCACTGCCGAATCAACCAATCGGTGAAACTACTCGTGTCGAACGATTCCTGTTCCATTGCATCTACTTCCAGCTCCAGCTCGCGGACGTAGGCTGCTACGGAAGCGCTATCCGGCTCTGCTTCCAACAAGTCTTTCCCAGCGCTGAGAGCACTCTGATAGTGCTCGAGCAAATGGGCGTGTCGTTGTTCCTCCAAGCGCTCCACACCTGCGCTCCAGGTCTCGCGGAGTGTCTGCAACAGTGGGGTGCGGGGTTCATCAATTGCCTTGCCGTCGTAGGTGAAAGACAATTGTTCATTTTTCAACTCGGCCGCGATGGCGTTGGCTCCTGCTTCAATCGCCCGTTGATATCTTTTTTCGAGCGCCAACTGGTATTTGATTTGCAGGACCGCAAGCTTGTCTTGATGCGCGGCATCGATGTTTAAATCACGATCGCTCTTTTCCTGTTCGCGCAGAGCATCAACACTATTTCCGTTTGCTGAGCTGGCGATGAACAGGGCGAGGAGGAGCGGAAAGCGCGTCAGTAACAGCATCTTTGCTATCATGTTAGTCCCGGATTTCTTTGGTTGCTGTATCGATCCATTGAAACACTTCGCCGTCTTCAAGCAGGCAGATCATTGAGTTGGGGAAGATTCCAAAAATGGTGTCCACTTCGAATTCCACCAAGATGCTGTCAAAGGATTCACCTTCGAACTCGGTCTCCCCGATCCAAAGCCAGCGTTTGGCCTCGCTGAGGAAACCCGATTCCAGCTTGCCCTCTGCAAGGAACAGAGCTGCAGCCTCGAACCGTGGGTCGCCTTTCCATTCAAACATATAGTTGAGTTCCTCGCCCTCCAGTGCTTGGGCCAACTCCCGCTCTCGGGTGGCTTTCACGGCGTTGATGGCCGCTTCCTGTTGTTGGGCATATTCCTCCTCCAGGATTGTGCGCAGATTGGTATCGGACAGCTTAACCTTGGCTCGACTCCGTTGGTTGGGCTGATGGGTCACTGTTAGCAACCCATCTTTGAATTCGAGCAGCCTCGCATGATGACCCGCGAAACCGGTGATTTGACCCACCGGCCGCTCGTTGTGGAGCAGGTCGTAGGTGGTATCGGTGCTGACGATGATGAACTTGGGTGATTTCAGTTCCGGTAATCGACTCCAATTGTCCGTCAGTTCGGCAAGGCTGGGAAATTGAGGCAAAGGAAACTTCTCCTCGATCTTAGTGCGAAGAGATTCCTCGGCCTGCACTGACATTCCCCATAAGGCGAGGAAGGATATCAGGCTGGTTAGAAGGTTTGAGGAGTTCATTGGTGGAGTCTTTGAGTGAAACTCCGGCGCGCCGCTCAAGTTTCGAACAACGGGAATTGGATTCCTGCAACAACCCCGGGGTCAGAGTCCCCGATGCTGGAACGTCGACTGCCTAATCTGCTTGATGAGCCGTCGTGAAGCTGATTCAGGCAATTCGTTCGAGCAGATAGGCAAGAAGATCCGAAATCGCGAGGCGTTCCTGCTCCATGCTGTCGCGATGCCGCAGCGTGATGGTATCCTTCAAATCGTCTCCGCTTTCTCCGAGCGTATCAAAATCGATGGTGACTCCGAAAGGGGTTCCGACTTCGTCCTGACGACGATAGCGCCGACCAATCGCAGCGGTTTCGTCGTAGAAGACCGTCATGTGCGGCTGCAAAAGCTTTTGAACCTCGCGAGCTTTCTCTACCAGCTCCGGCTTGTTTTTCACCAGGGGAAACACGCCACATTTGATCGGCGCCACGCGCGGATGAAACCGCATCACAATCCGGGTCTCCTCTTTCCCTTTCTCGTTCGTGATCGTCTCCTCATCGTAGGCTTCGCAGATCAACGCCAGCACCGTTCGGTCGCAGCCGGCACTGGGCTCAACGACATGCGGAATGAATTTCTCCTTCGTCGTTTCTTCGAAGTAATCCATTGGCTTCCCAGAGTGCTCGGCATGCTTCTTCAGATCGTAATCCGTTCGGTAGGCAATGCCTTCCAACTCTTGGATCCCGAATGGAAACTCGTACTCAATGTCGTAGGTCTTGCTCGAGTAATGAGCTCGTTCTCCGTCCGGCACATCGAGAATATGAAGTTTCTCCCGTGGGATGCCGATTGCTTCATAAAAACTCAGCCGCTCCTCGAGCCACTCTTCTGTCAGGCGCAGACCGTCTTCACCCGTGCAGAAATACTCGATCTCCATCTGCTCGAACTCGCGCGAGCGAAAGGTGTAGTTCCGGGGGTTGATCTCGTTGCGGAAGGCCTTGCCGATTTGGGCAATCCCGAAGGGAAGTTTCACCCGATTCGAATCCTGGACGTTCTTGTATTGGGTGAAAATCGTCTGGGCGGTTTCCGGCCGTAGATAGGCGACTGCGTTGGGATCATCTTTCTCTGCCGATGCTCCCATGGTGGTCTTGAACATGAGGTTGAAGGCCCTGGCTTCGGTCAGCAGCGATCCGGTTTCCGGGTTATGAGTGGTTGAGTCTGTAACTTCTTCCGGCTTTTCCCCGCGGAGTTCCAACTTCTTGGGAGAGATTTGCTTGTCGCTGAGGAATTGGGAGTAGTACTGCCTGGCTGTCTTTCGCGCCTTGTTTTCGTCTTCGCCTTCCCGAATCAGCACGGAATAGTCCTTGTCCACCGACCAGGCTGATTCCTCGTGGGAAGCTCCGGAAAAATGGAGAACCGTGCCGCTTTGAGGCTCGATTTGATCGGCCCGGAGCCGTTCCTTGGTGAGAAGATCATCACACATCGGATCGTTGAAGGTGTCAACATGGCCGGAGGCCTTCAGAACAGCCTGGTGGGTCAGGATCGATCCATCCATTCCCAGAACATCGTCCCGATTCTGCACGTTACGGCGCCACCAGTAATCTTTGAGGTTGCGCTTCAACTCCGCTCCGAGGGGGCCGTAGTCCCAACATCCGTTCAGTCCTCCGTAGATTTCAGCCGACTGGAAAATGAAGCTTCGCCGCTTGCAAAGGCTGACGATTTTCTCCATTGATTTGGCGGAATTGGCTGGTTGCGACATGTTAGAAGGTGGATGAGTATTGAGCGCGCAACTGAACAACCCAGCTGCCTCTCTGGCAACATGGAAATGAACTTTCCCGAAAACAGAACGTCTGCTATTCTGAGCCCTTCCGAGTCTTAACCTCCGCGTCTTCATGCAAAGTTCCGAGTACAGTTGGCAATCGGCCAAGAATGCTGCCGGCTACAAGAGCCAGCCGATGAAGAATTACAGCGTTTGGGTATCGCTGGCGGTTTTGCTTTCAGTTTTGGTTCATGTCGGACTCTTTTTCATGTTCGAGCGGGTCCAAGTCATGATGAAAACCGCGACCGAGGCGATTCAGATCAACACATCTTCGCGGGATCGGACCGTGGTCGATGAGGCTGATTTGCAGCGCATCTTTGCCGAGGAAGCGCCGATTGAGGAAGCCGCCCCGACCAAAGACACGGATTTGACCTGGGATGAGGAACCCCCGGAAATGCCGGAATCGTTTCCCGAGATTGTGAAGCTCACGCCGGAGACAGAAACGATTCAGAACTTGTTCACTTCCGAAGCGCCGATTGTTCCGCAGTCTGTCAATCTTGAGGCCCTGGATGCGGCCATCGATACCGAGGCATCGCAGGCCGAGTTGGGAGCGATGCGTCAGAAGTTGGCGGAGGCATCTCGCGTTTCCATCAATCAGAAGTCGCTCATCATTGAAGAGCGCGATTTTGGAAATGACGGCGCCAATTCTGATGAGCTGATCGATGCGATGACCAAAGGAATGAGCAATCAAGCCCGCGCCAACATCAAGGGTCGCTTCAGCAAGTTGGAGGAGTTGATGGGCAAAGGGCAGAATCTGCCTGACCGGACGGAGGCAATGATTCCAACCGATCTTCTCTTCGAATTTGGTGAATTGGAGTTGAAGGAAGAAGCCAAGCTGAGTCTTATGCGCCTTGGAATCATCATCACCAACAACAAA
>JBCDHN010000304.1:0-4897 GCA_038749915.1 Verrucomicrobiota bacterium
GTTGCCTCGAGTTTGGATTGGATGCACCCCAGCAGGGCGTGCCGGATTCGCATCAGGGTCATTTTCATGGCGCTCTCTTTCTTACCGGTGTCTTGCGCGAGTTTCCGAATCGAGCCGCCGTCTCCGTAGCGCTGGCTGATCAAGTCGCGCTGTCGATCCGGCAACTGGGCGAGGCAATCCCGCAAGGCCAGCTCTCGTTCCTCCTCACCGGCGTTGGATTCTTCCTCCGCAAATTGCTCCAGCAAATCGTCATCAAAGAGATGCTTGTCTCGTTTGCGGTCGCGGAGAAAGGCGAGGGCCTGAAAGTAGGCCACCTTCCGCGCCCAGGCCCCGAAGTTGGTTCCGGGCTCAAACTCATCGATCTTTTTCCAGAGCACCACGTTCGTCTCCTGCAACACATCGTGCGCATCGTGGACGTTGCCCAACAGCGTCACGAGATAGCCAAAGAGACGATTTTGCCAATCGGTCAGCTGATAAATGAAGGCTTTGTCCGGGGTTTCCATGAATGGTCGAAAGGGAATACCAGTTCCACGAAATTGGTCACAAAAAAGATTCGCGACGTTGGGTCTTTATCCGAGATTTTCAGGTCGCCATGAGCCCGGCAAGCTTTTTTCAGAACCTGGAATCTCCCGAACAGATCGCGGCGCTGTTCGATTATTTGCCTCGGGTTTACCTCTTCATCAAGGACGCGGAAAGTCGGTTCATGAAGGTCAACAAGGGCTTTCTTATTCTTCACGGGTTTCAGGACGAGCGTCATGTGCTTGGAAAAACCGACTTCGATTTCCATCCTCCCGCTCTGGCTTCTCAATATGTCGACGAAGATCGCCGGGTCATGAAATCGGGCGAGACCTTGCCGGATCAAGTCTGGCTCGTGTTGGGATTCGATGGACTTCCGCGCTGGTTTCTCTCCACCAAGATTCCGCTGTTTGATCACAACCAAAAGGTGGCCGGGCTTTGCGGCGTGATGCGTCAGTATGAACACGCCGGCCTCGCTCCGGGCGACTACAACCGCCTCACCCCGGTCATGGAATTCGTCCATCGTGAATTCGGGCAACGCATCGCGATCGACGATCTGGCCAAAAAAGCCAATTTGTCCGTGAGTCAACTGCAACGCGAATTCCGACGCCTCTTCAACATGAGTCCGAGCGATTATGTCGGCAAAGTCCGCCTCCTCATGGCCCGCCGCCGTCTCGAGGAATCCAACGAACCGGTCGGCTCCGTTGCCCTCGAATGCGGTTTCTATGACCAAAGCCACTTCACCAAAGCCTTCCGCGCCGAGATGGGAATCACGCCGTTGGAGTATCGGCGACGCTTTTCTCCGGCACCGAAGTAGGCTTCCAGCGTTCCTGTGGTTCCGACTTCTATTTCACCAACGCGGGTGATGTCGGACACTCTCAATGCGACACCCCCAACATGACCCTTGGCCGAAGCCGCTTAATCCATGCCCTAGAAATGGAAATTCAGCGTGGCTCCGTGCATCTCGAATCCCCACCAGACGTGGCCGATTGAGACCATGTCGGTGAGTTGCATCGTGGTTACAAGATGCGATTTCTCTCCGGAATACATTCCCAAAACGGATAAGCGATCTTTGGAGAGGTGCAGTCCGCCGATGGGGCGCATCTCGCTCATTTCCGCGATGTACATGGCTCCACCCCATGGCGAGATCCCGATGTCGTCTCTGCGGCTGATGTTTTTGCCGGCGATGATGTGGTATTCCTGGCTGCTTACTCCGGAAAACCCGTCAGCGCTTGTGCCGATGGTTACCTGAGGTCGATTGAAGGTTTCCTCCATCAATCGAAACGATGCGGAGGGCGCGAGTTCGTTGGAGAGCGGCCGATAGTCTGCGCCAAGGGTGAGCCATTCGTTGGGCGTGACGAAAAAGCTGTGCACCAATCGGCCGTGTTCGGACTTTCGAGGCACCCATCGGTTGGTAAGCCCTCCTCCGAAGCGATGGGAGCCATCTTCGTTGAAAGATCCACTCACGGTGGATCCGGAGCCCGGTCACGTGGGCATACGGGGAACCTCGCTTTTTCGGCGGGCGGAAAACTGGTTTGCCTGCGCTCTTTCGCTGCTCACGGCAGCAGTCTCGGTGCCTGGTCAGGTGTCACACTCGGCTTCGACCTCCGGATCCACCTCGGTCTCGGGTTCGGGGACAGTGATGTCGCAGGATGCGGTCAGGCATTCTGATGACGAAAGAGGTTTGGAAAGATGCGCCGTGCTACAGGAGGTTGCGGAGAGGGCAGTGGCGACGCCCAAAAGGCACCATTTGAAAACAAAGGACTCCATATTTAAGATAAACTTACAATAAATATAAGTTTATCTATGGGATTTGCAAGTACGGTTAATTCCCTCGCAGTCAGCGCGTTGGTTCGCGGCTGACTTGTTCTCCATCGAGAGTTCCAGGTGTGGAGATCAAGCGTTGATCTTCTACAGGCTTGCAGCTTGTAGTGAAGAAAGTCGAATCTATCCTTCCGCGGCAGCTTCCAACGCCTGTTGGATGAGGGCTTTCGTTTTGAGCGATCCTTCGACCGGATCGAGGTCGTGGCCTTCAAACTCGATTGTGATGACGCCGGAGTAGCCAGAGTCGTGGACGATTTTGAGCATTCGATGGAAGTCGGTTTTCGTTTCGTTGCCGTCTTCGTCAAAGTTGAAGGCTTTGGCACAGACCGCGACGGCGTGAGGCAACGTCTTGGTCACGGCTTCGTAGCGATCAAAGCTGCCGAAGTTGTTGAAATCAGGGAGCAGGCCGGCGTTCGGATGATTGAGACGTTCCATCGCGGCGAGCAACCAATCCGGATCCTGCGAGTTGCCACCATGAGGTTCGATCACGATTTTGACGCCAGAGGGTTTTGCATAGTCGCAAAGCGCTCCCATGCCATCGGCCATCTGGTCGAGGTTCGCTTCGAACGTCCCGCCGGAGCGGCAATTGACCCGGATCGCGTCGCAACCCAGCTGCTCCGCGCAATCAACCCAGCCCTTGTGTTCATCAACAGCGAGCTGGCGTTGCTCTGCGTCAGCGGCGTCGAGCTGGTGTTTCGCATCAACGAGGATAAGGACGTTCTTCATCCCTTCGCCGGAGGTTCGTTTGGCGAGCTCGCCGACATAAGCGGTCTCAGTATGTTTGCCGTTGAAGGGACGGTTCCAGTATTCGATGTGGGTGATTCCGAGTTTGTCTTTCGCCAGAGCGGGGTAATCAAGATGATCGAGTTTCCCGCTCTTGAGCCAACGATGGAAGGTGTATTCCTGAATCCCAAATTGGAACCTGCCTTCGGGATCGATATTCCCAGCAAACAAGGAAGGCTTGTGGCTGAAAGCAGGAATGATTCCGGCTGAGGCACCGAGAAATTGGCGACGATTGATGTTGGTCATGAAAATGGGGTTTGGTGATTGGAAAGGGGAGGGTGGACCTATTTCTCGACAATCCAGATGTTGCGGTATTGAAGCGGATTGCCGTGGCCTTGAAGCTTGATGGGGCCGGGTGTGCCTTCGGGTTCCTTGCGGGAGCCTCCGGTGGTTCCGTTGATCTCCAGTTGATTGTGAATCACGACGCCGTTGTGGCGAACCGTCATCACCGCATTCTTGATTTTCTTACCTTCATCATCAGCCACGGAGTTGGTGAATTCGACATCGTAGGTCTGCCAGGTCAGCGGCGGAAAACACATGTTCACAAGTGGCTCAGCCTTGGTGTAGACGCCACCACATTCATTGTTCTTCCCTTCGAGGCCGAAGGAATCGAGCACCTGAACCTCGTAGTGGTCGACTTGATAGAACCCACTGTTCCCGCGGCCCTGGCCCCGGGCTGCCGGTTTGAACGGAAGCATGAATTCCAGGTGGATGGTGTAGTTGCTGAATTTGTCCTTGGTGAGAATGTTTTTTCCGTCGGTGTTCAGAAGGTTGGTTACCTCGTCAAGGCGTCCGCCATCGAATGCATCAGCATTGTTACCATCAAAGAGTATTCGGGCACCTTCCGGCGGCTTAGCTCCCATCGTTTCGCTTTTGCGCAGGGTTTTGGTGAGTTTGAACTCGGTGCCTTCAGCGTCTTTACCAGTGAATGTGTCGCCGGAAATCGTGGCCGAATACGACTGATGGCCTTCGGGCGGGAAGGTTGCGGCCGCCGAAAACTCATCGGGTGAAGCTGCGACATACTTTCGAGTGCCCTCGGCTGGTCGGAAGTTCGCGATCTCTCCTTCAAGGACTCCGTCGAGGAGACTTCGGCTTTTCTGATCCCAACCAGCGCCCGGCAAACCACCGGGATAGAGTACCGCCTGAAAGCGGCCGTCACCCAGCGCGATGACCTGAGCTCCGAAACCGTTGCCGGCGTATTCACCCTGGATCGTGAAGTCTGCAGGAAGGGTTTCGTCGGCTGGATCTGTCCACAGACCGGGAGCAGCAGTTCCGAGGAATGGGAGGGCACACAGTGTAACTGCACAGAGTAGGGGAGATGGGGTTTTCATCATTGTGACGATTCATAAACCACCCTTCTGGAATCGCCAACTCCGACGACCGAAATTCAACGGTCGAACTTGGGCCAGCTTCCACCATTCGACCCTACGTGAATTTGAAGATTTTCGGAGTCTTCGACCCAATGAGGAGTTGCTTCCTGATCAACAAACGCGCAACCGATTGGGAGATTGGGATGATCATTACCGGTTCGTTCGATTGCTTCCTCGGCTGCCACCGAAATTTCGACCCACTCGGACTTCATACGGATTGGATCGAGGTCTCTTGCGCGGATTTTCTTAAGGGTACCTGGAACAATCTTGGCGAAACGGCGCATCATCGTGAGGAGAGATAACGGAGAGAATCCCTCGTCTTTTCCACAAGCGGCCCAGCAAATTGCCGCGAGCGGATAGATTCGAGCCAATTCAAGAATATCGATGTAGTCACGAGTTTCGGA
>JBCDHN010000305.1:0-4871 GCA_038749915.1 Verrucomicrobiota bacterium
GCCAAAATTGATGAGCTGGGACTGCGGGAGAACACGATCGTGGTTTTCTCCAGCGATCACGGACCGGCTCCGGTTCTTTTGGGGAACAAGAAAGAGTCGAAGGAATTTTCTCAAAACATGCTTGGATATGCGGGAGAGTTTCGCGGCGGGAAGCATAACCAACTCGAAGGTGGTGTCCGTGTTCCCTTTGTCATTCGATGGCCGGGAGTGGTCAAAGCCGGGCACACGGACGAAACCAGCGTGATTTCCGGCATTGATTGGATGCCGACGCTGAGCAAGATCGCCGGGGTCGAGGGAATGCCGGCGCAGGTAGATGGAGAAGACATTTCCGACATCTGGGCTGGAACGATGCGGGAACGAACCAAACCCTTGTTTTGGAAGACCAGCTCTCCGGGAAGTTCCCCGGCCATGCGCGAGGGATCTTGGAAGCTCCATCTCCCGGCAAAGCGAGGATCAGGCATTGAGCTGTATGATCTTTCCTCCGATCCGGCGGAGAGCCGGAATGTTGCGGACCAGCATCCTGAGGTGGTCGCTGACCTGAAAGCCAAGGTCGAGCGTTGGGTCGCCGAGCTGCCCGATAGCTACGACAAAACTGAGGGCAAGAAGGAACAGAAGAAAAAGATGAAAAAGGGCTGAAAAGCGTCGGAACTTGCTCCGGCAAGGGAGGGGTATCCAGATGGGGTGGTCCGCTGGGTTTCAGCAGCGGTGGGAAGTTGTTTTCTCAAATTCGAACGTTCGAAGATGTTTTCTGACCAAGAACCATCTTCCTATGATCAATTCCCTTTTTGGTAGTGCTTCACGCGTTCTCGGCGCAAGGAATTGGATTTTGCAACCAGCCAATGAGGACCGTCTTCGCATGAGACTTCTTGTTCTGTTTTCCCTGTTCTGGGTTGTCACAGCGTATTCGGAAACGGAATCAGAAGTGTTGAAACCCTATGATGGGCCTTCGGTAAACGAAGTGGACACAAGCACCCTGACCGGCAAATTGATGTGCGGGTATCAAGGCTGGTTCAACTGTGAAGGCGACGGGATGGATCTGGGTTGGGTGCATTGGAGAAAGAACCGCAAGAGCCCTTTTGGGCCTGGAAACGTGACGGTCGATCTCTGGCCGGATTTGTCAGAATACGACGATGATGAGCGTTATGCGACCTTGTTCAAGCATTCCGATGGCCGTGCCGCCGAGGTGTTCAGTAGCGCAAATCGAAAAACCGTTCTGCGGCATTTCAAGTGGATGCAAGACCATGGAATCGACGGTGCGTTTGTACAGCGTTTTGCCAATGGGCTAAGAGTTGGTTCTGCCAATAAGGTTCACAAGGACACCGTGCTGTCCCATGCGAGGGAGGGAGCAAACCGCCATGGGCGGGCCTACGCGGTGATGTATGATTTGAGTGGATTGCGCAAAGGCGAAACCGAACGGGTGAGGAACGATTGGCAGTTGCTTCGGAAGTCGATGAAGATGGGCGAGGACGCAGCTTATTTGAGGCACGAAGGGAAGCCGTTGGTCGCACTGTGGGGGATTGGATTCAGCGATGATCGGGAATACTCGTTGGCCGAGAGTCGGGAGCTGGTGGAGTTCCTCAAAGCCGATGGTTGTTCGGTGATGTTGGGGGTCCCGAGTTGGTGGAGAGAACTCGAGCGGGATGCCACTGCCGACCCCAACCTCCACGAGATTCTCAAACTGGCGGATGTCGTCAGTCCATGGACCGTGGGGCGGTATCGAACACCGCAGCAGGCCAGCAAACACAGCGAGAAGGTTTGGAAACCGGACCTGGAGTGGTGCCGCAAGCATGATCTCGACTTCCTTCCAGTGGTCTATCCCGGGTTCAGCTGGCATAACCTGACTGGTGATCCACTGAATTCCATTCCCAGGTTGAAAGGCCAGTTTCTCTGGTCGCAGATGATTGCGGCGAAGCAGATCGGCGCGGAAATGATCTATGTCGCGATGTTTGATGAAGTGGATGAGGGCACGGCGATTTTCAAATGCACCAACGATCCGCCAGTGGGGGAGGGCGTTTCCTTTACGGATTACGAGGGGCTTCCGAGCGACTTCTATCTCCGCTTGGTCGGGGAAGGGGCGAGAATGCTGCGCGGGGAAATTCCGGTTGCCGAAGCCGTCCCGCTCCTGAAGTAGGACGAGTCTTTTCGGCATTTTTGGGCCGAATTCGATGGCAACGGGAATGATAGGGGTGAGTCTTCACCCGATGAGAGGTTCGTTCGTGTTTCTCGAGCCTCGACCCTCCACCAGCCACCTATGAAACGCCGAATCTTGACCTCATGACCCTCTCGAAAACCCCTCTTGTTGCCCTGATGTTGGTGGCGTTTGCTGCCACTTCAACCATCGGAGCCGATGATCGTCCTCCCAACGTCCTCTTCCTCGCGGTTGATGATATGAATGACTGGATCGGCTGCCTTGAGACGACTCCGCGCGCGATCACTCCGAACATCGACAAATTGGCGGCCCGAGGCGTGAATTTCACCAATGCCCATACCGCCGGTGTCTTTTGCGCGCCATCGCGGGCGGCAATTTTTTCCGGCCAATTTGCTTCGACCACCGGTTGCTATCAAACCGCGCACTACTTCAGATCGTCTCCCGATATTGAGGCACTTCAGATGACGTTTGCGAAGGGGGGATACACGACGTTGGGAGCTGGAAAGCTCTTTCATCACCCGGCGGGAGCGGTTGATCAGCGTGGCTGGACGGAATTTTATCTTCGGAACCAGTCCCAGCGTGAGAACGGATGGCCCATGGATTCATGGAGTGAGGGGACGCCCATTCCCAATCCCTTCCCGGCAAGTATCTATAACAAAGGGAAAAAGATCACCGGAGGACTGTTTCTCGAATGGGGGGCGATTCCAAACGAGAAGGAAGAGGAAATGGCCGATACCATGCGGATCAACTGGGCGGTCGAGCAACTGGGCAAGAAGCATGACAAGCCGTTTTTCCTCGCGTGCGGCATCTATGCCCCACATTTTCCGAACTATTGTCCCCAGAAGTATTTCGATCTCTACGACGTTGAAAACATCGAGCTGCCTCCGATCAAAGACGACGACCTCGACGATTTACCTGACAGGGTGCGACAGCAGAAGACGAACCGGAAAAAGCAGCATCATGACCGGCTCGTCGAGATCGATGCCGTCGATGATGCCATTCTCGGCTACCTTGCCTGCATGAGCTATGCGGACGCGATGATGGGGCGCGTCCTCGATGCTCTGGAGGCAAGCCCGTATGCAGAGAACACCATCGTGGTGTTCTGGAGTGATCACGGCTACCATCATGGGGAAAAGGGGGATTGGGGCAAACACACGCTTTGGGAACGCACCTCAAATGTTCCTTACATCTGGGCTGGACCGGGAGTGGCGAAAGGAGCCAAGACCGACGTCACCGCCAGTTTGATCGACATGTTTCCGACCTTCGTTGAACTGTGCGGACTACCGAAACCAAGTCAGCCTTTGGAAGGGGAATCTTTGGCGGCAACGTTGGCGAATCCAACTTCCGCGGAAGATCGCATTGTCTTTCTCCCGCACATGCATCCTGGAGAGTATGCGATCATCAATAAGGATTGGCGCTATATACGTTACGAGGACGGGGAGGAGTTGTACGATCTCAAGAAGGATCCGAATGAGTGGAACAACCTCGCTTCCGATCCTCAATATACCGAGCTGAAAGCGGAGATGCAGAAACACGCTCCCGAGACGTTCGCGGAGCCGGAGGAAAAACTGAATGCCCGGAAAGACCTCCTTCTGGAAGGGGAAGCCTTTCGCTGGGAAAAGGGAGCCGGGAATTATAGTTCTCCCCCCAAATACTTGCCCTACACATTGGCACAGGCATCGGTGGCAAAGCCCTCCGGAAAAAACGGTAACAAGAAGAACGTTCTCTTCATTGTTTGCGATGATCTGAATACCCACGTTTCTCCCTCGGGCTACGACCCGATTCAGACGCCGACCCTCGCTCAGTTTGCTTCCGAAGCAATGACCTTCCATCGCGCGTTTTGTCAGTATCCGGTTTGCGGACCATCCCGAGCATCCTTTCTCAACGGTCTATATCCGGAATCAAGCGGTGTGCTCGACAACACGGCCGACATTCGCACTGAGCGTCCTGGAACGGTTTCCATGCCGCAGTTCTTCAAGGAGAATGGCTACTGGACCGCCAGCACGGGGAAGGTCTTTCATTCCACCCGTCATGAACATGGAGATGTTGCCTGGAACGAGTTTGTCCGATTCGAGAACGATGAGTTGCCTGTGGTCACCGCGGCCCGTAAAAAGTTCGAGGCCGAGCACGGGTCGATTGAAGAGGGGAAGAATCGGAGACTCTGGCGAGAGACGGAGAAACAAGCCAAGAGCAAACTCGATGCACAAACGCCACCGGGATATGGCCGAAGCGGCCTGACGGATGAGCAGCATAAAGACGGTAAAAACGCGCGTCTCGTTGCGAAATGGATTGGCGACAAAGCG
Source organism: Verrucomicrobiota bacterium (assembly GCA_038749915.1). Lineage (GTDB taxonomy): Bacteria > Verrucomicrobiota > Verrucomicrobiia > Verrucomicrobiales > DEV007 > JBCDHN01. The sequence goes on from JBCDHN010000305.1 coordinate 4,453, forward strand.
TATGGCGATAAGCCGTTCTTCATTGCCTGTGGCATTCATAAGCCCCACGTGCCATTCCTCGCACCGGCCAAGTATTTTGATCTCTATCCACTGGATAAGATCACTTATAAGCCCGACCGGCCAAAGCTCTGGGATAGTCTTCCCAAGATGGCCATGTCCAAGCGCTTCGAAGCGTTTGGATTTGAACAGAGCAAAGAGAATGACGAGCTACGCCGTGAATATATGCAGGCCTATCATGCTTGTGTGTCTTTTATTGATGCTCAGATTCAGCTGGTGCTGGATTCCCTGAAGAAGAGCGGTCATTGGGAGGATACGATTGTGATCTTTACGTCCGATCATGGTTATCATCTTGGCGATCACTTTCTCTGGGGTAAGGTCACGCTCTTCGATATCGGATCTAAAGTTCCCTTTATCATTCA
>JBCDHN010000306.1:0-4871 GCA_038749915.1 Verrucomicrobiota bacterium
CGACATCGCGGCGAACGCGGCAACGGATACGGCAGGCAATAACAGCCTCGTCGCGACTCAGTTGACCGTTGCGGTTGACACGGCAGCTCCGACTCCGGTCATTACGACGGCGGCGAACCCAACGAACAGTGATCCGTTCACGGTGACGATCGATTTCGGAGAGACGGTGACCGGCTTAGATGCCAGCGACATCAACGTCGGAGGCGGAACGGTCTCCGGAGCAGTGATGGATAACGGCAATGGCAACTTCACCGCAACGATCGATCCAACCGCGGATGGCAACATCACGATCGACATCGCGGCGAACGCGGCAACGGATACGGCAGGCAATAACAGCCTGGTCGCGACTCAGTTGACCGTTGCGGTTGACACGGCGGCTCCAACTCCGGTCATTACGACGGCGGCGAACCCAACCAGCAGTGATCCATTCACGGTGACAATCGATTTCGGAGAAACGGTGACCGGCTTTGATGCCAGCGATATCAACGTGGGTGGTGGAACAGTCTCCGGAGCATTGGTAGACAACGGCAATGGCAACTTCACCGCAACGATCGATGCAGCGGCCGATGGCAATATCACGATCGATGTGGCAGCCGGGGTGGCACAGGATGGAGCCGGAAACAACAGTCTGGTCGCAACCCAGTTGATCGTTACAGTGAACACCTCCGCACCTGTCCCCGTGATTACAACGGGAGCTAATCCCACGAACAGCGATCCGTTCACGGTGACGATTGATTTTGGCGAATCGGTGACGGGCTTTGACGCCAGTGATATCAACGTAGGTGGTGGAACTGTTACCGGAGCTGTGAACGACAACGGGAGCGGGAACTTCACCGCAACGATCGACCCGACCGCAGATGGGACTATTACCGTCGATATTGCGGCGAATGCAGCCCAGGATCTGGGCGGGAACAACAGTCTTGTTGCGGCTCAGTTGAGCGTGTTGGTGGATATCACACAGCCCACCATCACCGGTGTCTCCGCGGTTTTGGATGAGATTGGCTCGACCATCACCATAAGCGTCGTTACTTCAGATGCCACGAGCACGCTGGATGCCAATGGAGGCAGCGTGAGTTTGGACCTTGGAGGCGGCGTGAACGTGACAGCGACCAATCCGGCTGCTCAGGGACCAGGGACAACCTTTACGTTTGTTGCGGCGCTCACTCCGACGGAGCTGGCTGCAGCCCAGGCGAACGGCGTGAATCTGACTAGTGTCAATGTCGCCGGAACCTTTGTCGATGCTGCAGGAAACATCGTTGATGCCACCGTCGTTGCCGGAACAAACCTGGTGGCGGCTGCTCCACCGGCGGGAGGTGGGGGAGGGACCACACCGCCTCCGGCGCCTCCTGCCAATGATGAGGGCTCGAACCCAACGCCGACACCGGAAGAGACAGTTGAGGCGCAAAGCGAACCGGTAGAAACCGAACCCGAGGCTACCGTAGGGGCGCTTGAATTCGATGAGCTGGTGGGACTGTTCAATGCGGTCAACAATCAGGGCGATTCTGGATTGGGACTCAATAGCGAGGGGCAAACTTCCAGTTTGGATGTGTTTGTTGGTTCACAGGTAACGGGCATTGACGATGATGGCACCATTACGAGTCAGCCGGTTTTCGCTTTTGTTGGAGAGCCGAACAGTTCCGTGGTTTTCAATCTCGCGCGGGGTGGGAATGTGATTCAATCGATTGAGTCGAATATTGATCTGAACGGGAACTTCCTGCTTGAGTTACCAGAGATGACAACGTCAGGTGGTTTTTACGAAGTTCAGGTGATCTTCACTCCTCCTGCGTTGCCGGGAATTGATCCGGCTCCCGCACAATTGTTCACTTTCCAATTCAGCGGGGTGAATTCTCTCCCAAGTCTCTCAGACCTATCATCGATTGAAGAGGGCGACCTTTTTGGATTGCTGCTTCAAGCCATCCGCCAGGGCGAAGCTCCAGCTGCTGATTAACAAATGGCTTTTTGGAAACGATATCTCATTCTGATTCTACTGTTTGGTAATCTTGCCCAGGCAATTGGGCAGGAATTGAACCACGCCAATTTTCGGAAGAGTCCGCGGTTGAATCAGCGGCTCGATTTGAATCGTCCTGACATTCGTTCGATTCAATTGGCGATCGCGTTTGCCACCAACGAGGTGCGAGCCAAGAACCGCAGGAGTACTCTTCGGCTCAGTGATGCTCTGGCGCGTGCCGCTCAGATGCATGCTGATGATATGGCAAGGGGAGGATTCTTCAGCCACAACAATCCGAAGGACCGATCGAAAAAGACACCGAAACAACGGGCTGCCCTTGCAGGCATTTTGAATCCCATGATTGCTGAAAACATCGCTCAGAACTTTGGGATCCAATATGAAGCTGGGACGTCTGTCCGTTTTGGAGACCCCGGTGTCTTGATTGATAAGCGCGGAAATCCGATTCCCCCTCATACTCCGCTAAGCCTTGCTGATAAGCTGGTGACACAATGGATGAATTCACGTGGGCATCGGCAAAACATCCTTTCCAAAGATGCCTTGGAGATTGGTTGCGGTGTTGCCTTCTATACCAATCCCAAGTTCAATCAAACCAAGGGCGTCTACGCTTGTCAGAACTTTCAACTCTACCAGCCATCTCAATCCCGTTAGCGCCAGTCAGGACTTCTTGTTCTGCAGTTTGGCCCACGCGTCTCTGAGGGTGACAGCACGATTGAAGACGGGTTTGTCCGCTGTGCTAAGCTTGGTGTCCTTGCAGAAGTAGCCTAGTCGCTCGAACTGGACGCGTTCGCCGGGTTCAATCTGACCGAGGGCGGGTTCGAGCTTTGCCGGGGAAACAATCTCCAGCGAACTGGGATTGAGGTGTTTGGTGAAGTCCTTGTGCGCTTTTTTGCCAGTTGGATCTTCGATATCGAAGAGGCGATCGTAAAGTCGTGCTTCCGCATCAATCGCATGTTGAGCCGAGACCCAGTGAAGCGTGGCTTTGACCTTGCGACCATCGGAGGGGTCATTGCCCCCGCGAGTTTCGGGATCGTAGGTGCAGCGCAACTCGACCACTTCGCCCTGATCGTCCTTGATCGCTTCTTCACATTTGATCCAGTAACCGTAGCGAAGACGAACTTCTCTCCCCTGGGTCAGTCGGAAGAACTTGCGGGGAGCGTTTTCCATGAAGTCGTCCTGCTCGATGAAAAGCTCACGGCTGAATGGGACCTTGCGCTTCCCAGCACTCTCGTCTTCGGGATTGTTGACCGCATCCATCTCCTCGACCTGATCTTCCGGATAGTTGGTGATCACGACTTTGAGCGGCCTGAGTACGGCCATGAAGCGGGGGGCAACGGCGTTGAGGTGCTCCCGGACGGCGTGCTCCAGCAGGGCAATGTCTGTCGTGCTGTTGAACTTGGTCAGGCCTACTGTGTCGATGAATTTGCGAATGGCTTCCGGCGGATATCCACGCCGCCGCATTCCGGAAATGGTTGGCATCCGTGGATCGTCCCATCCATCAACCAGCTCATCATCGACGAGCTGCTTGAGGAGCCGCTTGCTCATCACCGTGTAGTTGAGATTGAGCCGGGCAAATTCAATTTGGCGGGGCTTCGCCGGAACGGAGCAATTGTCGACAAACCAGTCGTAGAGCGGGCGGTGGTTCTCGAATTCCAGGCTGCAGAGCGAGTGAGTAATGCCTTCCAACGCATCGCTCAGTGGGTGAGCGAAGTCATACATTGGGTAAATGCACCAGTCATCGCCAGTCCGATGATGATGTGCCTTCAAAACCCGGTAAATCGCGGGGTCGCGCATGTTGAGATTGGGGTGCGCCATGTCGATCTTCGCGCGAAGAATCACGGCCCCTTCTTCGAACCCACCTTCCCGCATCTTTTTGAAGAGCTCGAGGTTTTCCTCAACACTGCGGTCGCGAAACGGGCTGTCTTTGCCCGGTTCGGTGAGGGTTCCCCGAAACTCCCGCATTTCCTCGGCGCTCAATTCGTCAACGTAGGCGAGACCTTTCTCGATCAGCTCGACGGCAAATCCATGAAGCTTTTCATAGTAGTCGCTCGCAAAGTAGAAGTGCTCGCCCCACTCAAAGCCGAGCCATCGGATGTCTTCCTGGATCGATTCGACGTATTCCGTGTCCTCTTTCACCGGATTCGTATCGTCCATCCGCAGGTTGCAGTGGCTGTTGGGAACCTCCAACGCGAGACTGAAATTCAGGCAAAACGCCTTGGTGTGCCCGATGTGGAGATATCCATTGGGTTCCGGGGGAAATCGCGTGACGACGTGGTCGTGCTTTCCGGATTTGAGGTCCTCGCAGATAATCTCTCGGATAAAGTCCCGGGGCTCGATTTTGGGTGTCTCTGGCATTGTTAGGAATGTGGCAGGAGTGAAGCGGGGCGCAAGTAGAGCTTCATGAATGGCGAATTGCTCAAAATGATCTTCAATTTGGAGGTGTCGGCTTTTTGCATGAATGCGACCTCAAAAGGCTTTTCGATTTGACCGGGGCCTTCGCTTCGCGCAAAGCCAACTGATGCCCAAACCCCAAGCTCCGCTGACTCGGCAGCACGGCAAGAACGCGTTTATGTTCGTGATCGTGACCGTGACGCTCGATATGATGGGGTTCGGGCTGATTGTCCCCGTGATTCCCTCGCTTCTGAAAGAGGTGATGGAGCTGGATCCGGAGGATGCGGTGGCATGGGGAGGGGCGTTGACGGCGACCTACGCCCTCATGAATTTCCTGGCGACCCCAACCTTGGGGAATCTTTCGGATCGATTTGGCCGCCGTCCGATCTTGCTGGCTTCAATCGGAACTCTGGCCATCGATTTTCTGATTATGGGCTTCGCCAATACATGTTGGGTTCTGTTGTTGGGGCGTGCGTTGTCAGGGATTTCCTCTTCCACTTTTTCCACGGCCAAC
>JBCDHN010000307.1:0-4870 GCA_038749915.1 Verrucomicrobiota bacterium
GGTTGAATCACCTCGATCTCGGTCTTCACAAACGTGACACAGGAGGCCATTTCTTCTGCGGTAGGCTTGCGATTGGAATCACCCTGGTTGGGTAATGCGGGACGGAACTTCACGATGTTACTAATGTAGACGTCTGAACGGGGAATTCCCATCGCCTCAATTATCTTGGTGAGTAGTTGACCGGCGGGGCCGACGAACGGTTCGCGCTGGCGTTCCTCTTCCGCACCGGGCGCTTCGCCAACCAAAACCAGTTTCGCATCCGGGTTCCCGACCGAAAAAACCATCGTGTCGCGAAGGGAGTCCAGTTTGCGGGCCGGTTCCCAATTCTGGGCTCGTTCCTTGAGCCAATTCAACTTCTCGATTTTGCTCGATCCTTCCGGGGAAAGGATGTCGTGGGAAGCTTGAGACGTCGCCGGACTTGAAGCGTTATTACCATCGAGGTCCGGTCGTTCGATTTTGGCGGCCGGTCTGGATACTTGTGGTTCTCCTCCGGAGGACGGAGTTCTTGTGGCAACTGACGGCGCCGCTGAAGTGGGCGCGGGTGACGTGCGAGGCTGCGACGATGTGGATGCCGCCATCGCGCGCAGTTTCTTTCGCGCTACGGGAGTTAACCAAATATGATCTTCGCCATTCTCGCTCTTTTGCTGAAGCATTTCGATGAGAGCGGAGGTGGCATGATGGATCGGATTTTGAGACACGCATCAATAAGTCGGGTTCCTAACGCCTTGGCAACCTTGGAAAGCCTCGAATCATGAGAATTATTTCGATCCTTTGTAATCGCCTTTTGGCGTGAATGTGCGAAATTCCCTGACATTCCCACCAAACAAGCATCACGACATGTTCAGAAGAATCAGTAACCTCGTTCGCGGCTTTTTCAGCCTCTTCATTTCTGGTCTGGAGAAGAAAAATCCTGAAGCCCTTATCGAAGTCGAAAAGGAGAATCTCCGGGAGCAGATTGCCGAGTATAACAAAGGTTTGGCAGCGCATGCCGGATTGTGTGAGCGGATGATGACCCAGGTGAAAAAGCTGGAGAAGCAGAAAGACGAACTCCGCGCGAAGACGGCCGCCAATCTAAAGGCTGGGAATCGGGATTTGGCAGGTCAATACGCCTATCAATTGAAAGGACTGAACTCGAATCTGGAGGAGTCCAGAGCTCAGCTGGAGGATGCGGAAAAGACTTACAAAGAGTTGATCCGGTCACGCGACGTGGCGGTGAAGGGAGCGCGTGAGAAGATCGCTGCACTGCAACGTGACATCACGGACATGAAGATGAACAAGGCCATGGCTGAGCTTAATGAGATGGCCAGTGGAATGATTTCCGAAATTGGCGGTTCCGGCGATACGCTGGATCGTCTTCATGAGATGGTTCAGGACGAGAGTGACAAAGCTGCCGGGCGTGCCCGGGTCGCGAAAGACAGCATTGATACGAGCGAGATCGACATCATGGAAGGCGAGCAGAAAGCGCTCGAAGACATGGCGCTTGCTGACTTTGCGGCGGAAGCCGGCATCGTTCTTGATGAAGGCAGCCAGGGTGGAGGAAAGGCCGACTCTGTCGCGGTTGAAGGTGGCGAGAAAACGATGTGAGCGGGCTTGGAATTAGAGAGCTACTTCCATTCCCAAACATCCTTGGCAACGAGCTTCCCTGTATCCCGAAACTGATCGGATTGAAGGAGAGCTTGTGCTTCCTCATCATTGCGTAAATAAGCATTCCAAAACAAGGTCGTAACTCTCTGGATTGCCGGGTGGTGATGGGGAATGCGTTTCTCATTTCGGAAGGAGGATTCGGAAAAGGCCATGTGGCTTCCGTTCTCAAAAACGAGCTGAAATTTGTCGCTCTCAGGAAGCGCCGCGTAGACTTCCTGGCGCGCCTCCGGCTTCAGGTCGGCTTGAATCGCACTGGTGTCGTTGGTGCCAGTCATGCAGAGGACGGGAGACAGAATATGACCAAATGCATCAACCGGATTCATGCCTTTGCCCGGCGAAGGGCTCATGGGGATGAAGGCATCGATCCGTGGATCAGCGAAGTTGTAATCGAGCGGAAACTTCTGGCCCATCAAAGCCTGTGAGGTAACGGCGCCAAAGCTGTGGCCACTCAGGCCGATGTGCTCAAGGTTCAGCGTGTCAAACAAACGGTGTCCCTCTTCAGCATTCCATTTTTCCAACTGATCGATCACGAATGGGACATCGGCGAAGCGGTCGAGTGAGGATTTCAGACTCGCGGCTTGCTTCATTGCGACGAATCGTTGGCTTCGCTCCACGGATTTCCAGACAGCTTCATCGCTGCCCAAATGCTGCATGAAAATTGCGGTGTATCCGTGTCTGGCCCACTCCTTGCCAAGGTAGGCATTGTTTTCCCTGGAGCCTCCAAGCCCATGGGAAAACAAAACCACCGGCTGAAGTTTGCTTTCCGTCTGGCGATAAACTTTCAACGGGACGGCGCGGCTTCGTTTTTCGTCGACCGGATCAAGGAGGAAGGTTTCAACCGCGGGAGCCTCTTGAGCCATTAACAAAGCAGGAGAGACCAGAGCCAGAACGCAGAACACGCATGGTAGGGAGTTCATGAACATGTCAGACGATCTGCCGCGAACTCTGGTTACAGCGCTTGCTTTGCCAGGCTATTTCTGAAAACGGACTTTGATCCACGCGCCAATTTCCTCAAGGGCTTCAGGAGCAAAGGTCTCTTCAATTGTGCCATACTCGGTCATAAGGCCAGTTTCAGAATGTTGAAAAAGGTGGTTCAGTTGGGGGAGCGTCTTGATCTCAACATCCGGGTTTGCCGCTTTGCGCAACGCTTCTTGGATCGCGTTGGAGTTCGGCTCCGCTGCAACCTGAATGTCCATCTCTCCAAACAGCGCGAGAACGGGGATGCTGATGTTCTCCAAGTGTCGCGCAGGTACCTCACGGGTTAAAGAACGAAACCACGGCGTAACCGTCATCCTGATATTCTGAGCGATGAGCTCTTCGCTCATGCCGCTCGCTTCTATTTGTTCGGCACTCATCGCTTTGATCCGTACCTTGGATCGAGCCATCAGTTGTTTTCGCAGTTCCTTTTGAGAGATCGATGCATCGATGACCAGATCCAGGTCTTCATCCAATCCACTGATGGCAAGATCGATCAGATCGTTACCGAGACCTTGAGCCCTCATGATGTCGCGATGTTGTCGGGCGAGAAGATCCTTGAGAGGAACGCCGGGAGGGGCAAGAAGAACGAGAAAGTCTACCTCATCCTCCTGTGCTGCAACTTTGGGGCCGGACAGGCCACCTTCGCTGTGACCAACAATCCCAATCGCATCTCGGTTGACCTGGGGTTGCTGGGTCAGAAACTGGATTGCTGCGATCGCATCCTCGGCAAAATCGTCGACTGTCGAATTGAGGTGATCACCTTCTGATTCGGCAAAGCCGCGGTCATCATATCTCAGAGAGGCAACGCCCTGCCTGGCGAGGTAATCGGCGATAACGAGGAAGGGCTTGTGACCGACCAGTGTTTCATCGCGATCCTGCGGGCCCGAGCCGGTTGCAAAGAGGACCGTGGGAAAAGGGCCCTCTCCTTCAGGGATGAGAAAGGTTCCCGCTAGAGCGATCTTGGCATTGTCATTTGGAAAGGTGACTTCTTTGCTTTGGTAGGGAAACGGAGGCTTGGGAGTTTGCGGACGATTGAGCGTCAGGGCTTCCTCGGTCGATTCCAGTCGGAAGCTGAGCTTTTGCGGCCCCTGCTCGAAATCACCCGCGATGGTCTTTCCATCCTCGCTCAGCTTGCCGTCGAATCGGGGATTTCCCGGAATGCCCGCCATCGCAAACCGAACCCGATCCGCCTCCACCGAGATCTCGGACAGAGCGAATCCCGAGAGGCCCTGGGCCGGGATGTCGATGGAGCCCTTCCACGCCTGATCGCTTTCTTCGAGCTGAATTTGAATCTTTAGCTCGGCATTTCCCGGCAAAATGATTGCCCCTTTCCACATTCCGGTGGGATCCACCGCAGCGGCCGACAAGGCGAGAAAGCAGCTGGCTGACAGAAGCGTCAATGGGGATTTCATGGCGTCAGTGGCAAGGTAAGGGGGATGTGGATTTAGCTGACCACTTATGCGATCTTTTGTCGATGATGCAGTTCCATCACTTCGCCCTGATCGTTCTGGCCACCATTCTAGCGGGATGTGTGGACCAGATCGAAGAAGAACCGGAGCTTCCTCCCTATCGCTTCAGATTTGGAATGGTGCAGAACGGGCAGATCGTTGAGGTTGCCGGGAACCAGATTCCGTTTCGGCCCGGGAGCGAATATGGCTGGATTCTCGATCTGGAGAATCCCAATGGGACGGTGATTGTCCGGGAGGCTTTCACCCTGCCATCGCCAACGGCATGGAAGTTCGACAATGAGGAGAAGCCACCCGATCAAGTGGCAGGGATGAAGACCGAGAAGGTTCGAATCAAAGAAAGCGGCCAGGTTTTCAGCAAGGAAATGGAGATCACGGCATACGAGCACATCTCCCATCTCAGTACCTACAAGATCCTAGCCAGCGATCCGCTGGGAACTTACGTTTTGGAAGTGTTTCTCAATGATCAACCGGCATTTCGGCTGGAGTTTGAGTTGGTAGAGGAAGAAGAGACCAAGAAAGTTCGCCTGTCCTGAGTTGTGTTCGCATTCTGACGGAGTAGATCGCCATGGAAATCGAGCCCATCGGATTCATCGAAAGCCCTTACCAAGAGAAATTCGGGGTTCCACGCCAATCTGGCTTGGTTCCTGAGGCAGAGGGAGTTATCCGTTTGGTGAAGCCGTGGAATTGCCCGGAAGCGATTCGTGGAATTGTCGAAATTTCCAATATTTGGGTGACGTTTGGCTTTCATTTGGTCCCGAAAGATGAAAGCCTGATTCCGA
>JBCDHN010000308.1:0-4858 GCA_038749915.1 Verrucomicrobiota bacterium
CGGCAGCTGCCTCCGTTTCAAAGTCGATACCGTGGTCAAGGCCAAACAACATCAGGCCGGTTTGCACAATCAAGCAGAGTGTCGATAAGAAAGCAATGGCATAGAAAACTTGGATGCCGGTGCCCATCGTATCCCACCAATCGTTGAGGTTCATCATAGCGTCTTTAATTCAGGATTTCGCAAATCCTACATGATTTCGCCGTTGCGTAGCTATTATAATCCGCGAAGGGGATTGGAACGCTCGTACGGGATTGAGAGCCTCTCTGTTTCAGAAGTCTGTTCCAAACAGATCGTGCAGAGCAAACACTATAGAGCGCAAGTTCTAAACCCGATGAAAACATCATTGCGATCGGGATAATAGGCTTGACGATACGTATTGCGAATCAAGCAGGAAGATGTCGCGCATCCGCCACCGCGTGTTGTTTTGTGGTCGCCAAACTGAAGAGTCGACATATACGGATACATATCGACTTCAAAGCCGTCGAACGGCAGATACTGGCTGGTTGTCCACTCCCACGCGGTTCCCAACATTTGTAGACAACCGAAAGGGCTTGCTCCTTGCGGGAATGCGGTGACCGGAGCCGTGCCCAGATATCTGGCATCCAGATCCCAGGCTTGGTGATCGACAACCTGATTGCCCCAGGGAAACAGATGAGCCTCCGGGCCTCGCGCGGCGGCTTCCCATTCAAATTCGTTGGGAAGTCTGCGCCCTGCCCAATTGCAAAAGGCTTCAGCTTCACGGAAGGAGAGGTGGAGCGCAGGCGCGTGCGGGCGAAGGGGTTCGAACTGGTCGAAACGACGCATCCACCACGCGCCATCACGTTTCTGCCAGTAAATCGGGTGAGTTGCCTCAGCTTGACGAAGCCAGTATTTGCCGCCGAAGGTCCAGTGGTCCGGATTTTTATAGCCATCGTCATCGACAAACTCAGCGAATTCCTGATTGGAAACCAGCGTCTTGGAAATGTTGAAAGGCTCGATTCGCACGCTGAATCCCGGTCGCTCGTTGTCGAAGCTGAACGTGGCGTCTGTTGCATGCTGGTCGTGAGCAGGAATCCCGACGAAGTAGTCGCCCCCGGGGACTTCGGCATCGCCATACTCTGCGCACGTTTCCAAATCGGTCGGCGCAATTTGGGAGAAAGGGGGAGCAGGGTAGGCAAGCGTTTGTCTTGACCAGATGAGTGACTCCAGGTGCATGCATTGGTGGGCAATGCAGTATTTGGTAAGATAAATTTCCTTCCCGCTAAGCTCCTTACTGCGATCGAGGTGGGAGCGGGTTTCGTCAATCACCCGGCGATAGTAGTCGAACGAAGTCGTCTTCTCCGGCACAACGCCTCTGCTCCAGCGTTCGCGATGCGGAATCTCGAAGGAGTCCCAAATCTCGTCGTAGCCTGGCATTCGCTCCTCGCCCCCATAGAGTGCTCGCAGTAGGAAATACTCAAAGAAGAAGGCGGCGTGGCCCATCTCCCAGATTGGTGGATTGATTCCGCGTTCGTAAGGAACGTCGAGTTGTTCATCCGTTAGCGATTCAATGAGGGCAACCATCCGAGAATCGGCTTCGTCAAGGCACCCGAGGAGTTCCTGTGGACAAGCGTTCATGAAGCAGGACTAAGGCCGGAGATGAGGTTTTGCCAGGCACGTTGCTCTGTCTCCGGCGCGAACTGGGAAGCGAGGGTTGAGGTGAGATCTCGAAGCTGGGATGCGAAGTCCAGGTTGGTTTCTGCCCGGGAGAGAAGGCGAGCGAGACCTTCCGCATCTCCGACTTCAAAGTAACCAGGGTACTCAGCCCCAAGAAGACCGACAACGCCGTCGATTCTGGAGGAGATGACGGGGGTGAGGTGTACGACTGCTTCGCCGACCACGCGCGCGCCTCCTTCCTGTTGCGATGTCACGATGAGGAGCTGGCTTTGAGCGATAAGATCAGCGGTTTCCTGTTCTCCCAATTCTCCAAGGTAGCGATAGCGTGGGTTCTCAGCTTGCTCGATTTCCACAAGTTCCTCGTATCTTGGATCGAGGATTCCCCCTGCGTGAAGCACCCGAATGCGTGAAGTGGCAGGGAGGAGGCGGGCCGCCTGTGCGGTCCGGAGCGGATCTTTGACATATCGAAGATGGCCAACCACACAAACATCAAAGAATTCAGGATTGACGGGTTGTTCAGACAGACGAATCGCAGACTGCACAATGACCCTTGCCTTTCCTCGTGAAGCTTCGGGAAGTTGATTCAAAGCCAGGTGCTGTAGAAGGACGAGTCGATCAGCCAACTCGATCGATTCGAGGGATGTTTTGCTCGGTTCAGGATAGATGTCCGTTCCGGTCAATGCCAAAACGACCCGGCCATCCGGATGTTTCTCGCGAAAGTCGACGATCGATGGGTGACTGCGCTCGGCATGAAGCCCGATCAGGATTTTAGGGCCGCCGGTGCACGATCCTTCGCATTTCGAGATGACAATGCCCTCCCCGGCAATCATCTCGGCCCACTGGGTGGCGGTGCAGCGATTCCCCGTCCGCGTAACTGCGGCCGACGGTGTAAGGATTCAAATCTTCATGCGTCAGCTATTCTGTCATTTTGTCGTGCGATTCCGCAAAAAGTTTCGTTGGAAACTCTTCCGGAACGCCTTACAACAGACTTACGACGATGAGTTCCCCTGACGCCGCCAAAGCAGACGAAAAACTGAAACTGACCTCTCTTTCCTCCTGCGCGGGCTGAGCGTCCAAGCTTAGCCAAGCGGCGCTCACGCAGGTTCTGCGAGGGTTGGTTCAACACGATGACCCGAATTTGTTGGTCGGGTCGGCAACTTCTGATGATGCGGGAATTTACCAACTCGATGAAGAGCGGGCGCTCGTTCAGACCGTCGATTTCTTCACGCCCATCGTCGATGATCCCTTCACCTATGGGCAAATCGCCGCGACCAACTCACTTTCCGATGTTTACGCGATGGGCGGTCGTCCCATCACGGCCATGAACGTGATGGGCATGCCGGTCGATTTGGTCAGCAGTGAAATCATCAACGAAATCCTGAAAGGTGGAGCCGAGAAGGTGAAAGAGGCAAAATGCGCCTTGGCCGGTGGTCATTCCATCAAGAATCCCGAGCCCATTTATGGGCTTTCAGTTACCGGCATGGTTCATCCGCAAAACATGATGACCAATGCGGGAGCTGAACCCGGCGATGTTCTCGTCCTCACCAAACCGCTTGGCACGGGCATTCTGACGACCGCCATCAAGCGTGGTCTGGCTGCTCAAGGCGTGGTGGATGCCGCCGTCAAATTGATGAGCACGCTGAACACCCCGGGGCAACGCATCGGCGAAGCCGGCTTGGTCAAGTGTGCGACCGATGTCACTGGATTTGGGCTTCTGGGCCACCTGAAATCGCTTTGCACTTCCAGTGGAGTGACCATTTCGCTGTCCGCTTCGGATATTCCGCTGATCGATGCCGAAATCCTTCGCTTGGTTGAGGAAGAGGAATGCGTTCCCGGAGGAACCAAGGAGAACCTTCGCACGGTCGAACCGTTCATGAGCTGGGGCGACTCGGTCAGTGAGGCGATGAAGTTCATCCTTGCCGACGCTCAGACGAGTGGCGGGCTCGTTTGTGCTGTGCCGGAAGCCAATCTCGACAAGGTCATGGAGATCCTCACGCAAGAAAATGCCCTTTGTCAGGCGATCATCGGCAAAGTTGGTTCGGCTGATTCATCAAACGAAAAACTGATCACGGTGGATTGATCCCCGGGCGAAATCATCGCTTGCGACACGCCTGATCCACTCCATTCTGGCCCGGCGTGTCTGAAGACTCAACCAGCCCCAAGCTTTCTCTCGTCGTGCCTCTCTACAATGAGGAGGACAACGTCGAGCCCATGCAGCAGGAGGTCAGCGAAGTGCTGGACGGGATCGACTATGAGTTGGTCCTCGTCGATGATGGATCGACGGATGCCACCGTTGAACGCATCCAGAAAGGCGAGCGTGTTCGAATTTTGAAGCTTGACCAAAACACCGGCCAAAGTGCCGCCATGTATGAAGGAATGATGCGGGCCAAAGGAGAGCTCATCGCTCTCATCGATGGTGATCTCCAGAATGATCCCAACGACATCTCCAAGTTGATGGACGCTCTGGAGGCGGAAGGAGCCGACCTCGTTTGCGGCTACCGCGCCAATCGCAAAGACACCGCTTTCAAGCGCCTGCAAAGCCGAATCGCGAACGGCGTCCGCAGCCGGTTCACAGGCGACGGCGTGCGCGACACGGGGTGCAGTCTCAAGGTGATGAGGCGCGAATGTAGGGAAGCTTTGGTTCCCTTCACCGGCATGCATCGCTTTATTCCGGCTCTGATCAAAAACGCTGGCTACAACGTCATTGAACAGCCTGTCAATCACCGCGCACGCAAACACGGCGACAGCAAATACGGCGGAGGCCTCGCTCGCGCCAAGCCCGCGACCGAAGATATGTTTGGCGTTCAATGGCTCAACTCCCGTCGTTTCTCGGTAAAAGTGACGGAAGAATAGGGTGAGTCACAAGGCAAGGAGCCAACGGTCGAACTACTCAAGATTGCTCCATGATTCGACTGTGAATTCGTATTCGGATGTTTTGCCAGAGTGAATTTCAAACTCGAATGGGGCATACCGATCGTCACTACTTGCGTCGGCTCCTAGCTCAGTGGGAACCCAGTGGCCAAGTGTGATTCGTCCTATCCCCGGCGGCAGGCCTGACAGTCGCAGCGTTCCATCCGATGATCTACCGGCAACGGGCGGTAGGAAAGGGGCTGAGTGATAGATATTCTTGGTTGGGTTGGCCAGAATACTGTCGATCGAGCGGTTTGTTGAGTTGAGGCGTTCGATTTTTTCCCGATCGAATCGCAGGACGGGGCTCCACCGA
>JBCDHN010000309.1:0-4848 GCA_038749915.1 Verrucomicrobiota bacterium
CCCGACTTTTCAACAAAGAAGCCGGAATTGATGGAGAGACGCTTTTCGAAGCGAAGCGAAGAGGGTAAACTGCGCCCGATCCCGCTTCCTCTACAGGATCGGATTGAAAAAATGGCATCCTGAAACATCAGTGCCCCAACCTGAAAGCATGAAAAAGTCATCCTCGTTCGCGGATCTATCGATTAAGCACAAGCAGACTGCGGTCATCATGGGCACCACGGCGCTTGCCCTGCTCTTGGCATGTGCCGGATTTTTCATCTTTGACTACGTCTCGATCCGCAAAGCGCTGAACGAGGAATTGGCGACGTTGTCCGGCGTCATCGCCTACAACAGCCGGGCAGCGGTGGAGTTTGAGGATCCCGACGGGGCGGAAGAAAACCTCGCCGCGTTGAGCGAGCACCAGCAGGTCATCGGCGCCCGGATCTACGGTCCCGACAACGGCACCTTTGCGACCTATGCCCGCCCCGGAGTCCCTCCCGAAAATTTTCCCGAAGTGGCCGACGGCTCCACCATCGAGGGGTTTCTCACGCAATGGCGAGACATTGAAGTGGACGGAAAGCGGATTGGCTCGGTGGTGCTCAAGGCCGACACCAGTCAGCTTCGCAAACGCCAGCAACAGTATGGCGTCATTGCGATTTCCGTGCTCACCATCTCGACGCTGGTCGCCTTCCTGTTTTCCGCGCAGTTGCGGCGCCTCATTGTGACGCCAATCACGGATCTCGCGGAGAAAGTCGACAAGATTGCGAGTGGCGACTACAGCCTGCGGGCGGATAAGCAGGGGAACGACGAATTGGGACACCTTGTCGATGGCTTCAATGAGATGGTCGCGGAGATTCAATCGCGCGACAAAGCGCTTGCCCAGATGGCCCTTTTTCCGGAACTGAATCCTGCGCCGGTCGTCAAAATGGATGCGAAGGGCTCGATTCTGCTGGCGAACAATGCGGCTTGTGACGTCTTCGGTTCCAAATCGCTCAATGGCGAGTCCTGGTATCGGCTTTGCCCGCCGAAAGATCGGGATGTCCTTGCCGAATCCCTCGCCGCGGCTGAAAACGGGCACGGGACTTCGCAGCAGGAGCTCCAACTTGGAGGGCGCAGCTTTCTGTTCACCTATCAGGTCGCGCCGGATGGCGAGTATGTGAACGTGTATGGTGCGGACGCGACCGATCTGCGCCGCACCACCACCGAACTGGAAAAGGCCCGCGACGAAGCGGAAACCGCGAACAAGTTCAAGAACGAGTTCCTGGCCAACATGAGTCACGAACTTCGCACCCCGCTCAATGCGATTCTCGGACTCAGCGAAGCGATGCAGCTCGGCGTCTATGGCGAAGTCGATGAGAAAAAGCAAAAGGCGTTGCTCCAGATTCAATCGAGTGGCCATCACCTTCTTGATCTGATCAACGACGTGCTCGATCTCTCCAAGATTGAGGCGAACCGCTTTGAGTTGGAGCTGGGCAACGTTTCCGTGCCCGACCTGTGCGAAGCCAGCCTCGCCTTTGTCGCCGAGGAAGCCCGGCGCAAACAGATCAACCTGACCACCAAGGTCGACGAAAAAATCGGATCGATTTATGCAGACGATCGCCGCCTTAAGCAATGCCTTGTCAATCTGCTCCACAACGCGGTCAAGTTTACCCGAGCAGGAGGAATGGTGAGCCTTGAAGTCAAAGCAATGGAGAACGTCAAGGCGGTTTCGTTCTCCGTTGCCGATACCGGAATCGGGATTCCGCAGGATCGCCTCGATCGTCTCTTCAAGCCGTTTAGTCAGGCGGATGCCAGCTTGTCGCGCGAGTTTGGCGGAACCGGGCTCGGTCTCTCGCTCGTCTACAGCCTCGTCAATCTTCACAGTGGAAGTGTCAGCGTTGAGACCGAAGAAGGAAAAGGCAGCCGCTTTACGATCGTCGTTCCCTGGCACCGCGTCAATGGTGGGGACCAGTCCAGTCCGAAGCAGGAAGCCAGAACATCGACTCGCGACTTTGCGAAAATTTTCCAGAAAGCGGTCCTCGTTGAAGACTCCACCATCACGGCCGATCAGGTCACCCGATACCTCAAGGATCTCAATGTTGAAACCGTGCTCCATCCCGTTGGGCGCGGTGCAGTCGAGAAGGTCGCGGAAGAAAAGCCGGGTATCGTCCTTCTCGATCTGCGGTTGCCGGATGTTTCTGGCTGGGCCGTGCTCGATCAACTTCGCCAGAATCCGGAAACCTCCAGTATCCCCGTCGTCATCATCTCGATGTATGATGATCGGGCTCAAGGGCTTGAACGCGGAGCAGTCGATTATCTCATCAAGCCGGTTACGCCGGAGCGCCTCGTCGATTCGCTTCAACTCGCTGCTCTTGGAGCCTCACGCGAGAGCATGGCCGTTCCCGCGGCCCAGGCAGACGGTGCTCACATGGGCAAAAGCCTTTTGCTGGTGGAAGACAATGAAGCCAACATCGTTCCCACCACCGACTACCTTGCTTCCCAGGGATTTGAAGTGACGGTTGCCCGCAACGGAATCGAAGCCCTTCACAACGCGAAAATTTCGACTCCGGACATTATCCTGATGGATATCCAGATGCCGGAGATGGACGGTCTTGAGGCCACGCGGAGAATTCGCAGCGACCTCAAACTGCAGACCCCGATCATCGCGCTGACTGCCCTGGCGATGCCGGGCGACAAGGAGCGCTGTCTCGAAGCCGGCGTGGATGACTACATGTGCAAGCCGGTCAGCTATCGCGGATTATCGGATGCAATCGGCAAGTTGATCTGATCAGGAAGACACAAAAAAGCGCAGCCTTCAGGAATGGAGGCCACGCGGCTGGAACAGGGGAAAGGATGAAGGATGAACAAACTCACCCTTCATCCCTTATCGGGGCTCACTTGCCGTATTCGACATAACCAGGAGCTGGGGCAGTGTCCATAGCTGCCTTCTTGGCGCAGGAACTAACACTCATGGAGAGCGCTGCAGCAGCAACGGCGATGACGAGAACTTTGATGAATTTCATGCTATACCTTGGTTGAGTCGTTGAGAAGTGGTTTTGTAAACCGGAGGGACATGGATGTAAAGCAAGTGGCAAAAAAACGCAATGCTTTTTGCGAGAAGTCAGGCATGGACTGAGATTTACCTGCGAAAGTGGCTGAGGCGTCCCGCCTCAGTTTTACAACGCCTACCAACTGGCTGAGACGTCTCAGCCCCAATTCTCTTCTCGATGTCAAACCCAGCAGAGAGCTTCAACTTCTTCGATCCCGATGCTGAAATCGTCAAAATCAATGGCGCATTTCTCCCTCATTGGCATCAGGCAGGAACTCTCTATTTCGTGACCTTTCGTCTCGCTGATTCCATTCCGCAGGAAAAACTCCAACTGCTGTCCGAAGAACGCGACCTTTGGCACAAGGAAAACCCGATGCCTCACACGCGAGAGCAACGAACCGAATACTACCGACAATTCCCGGCAAGATTCGAAGAGTGGTTGGATTCAGGCTATGGATCGATGATTCTTGCCGATCGCGAAGCGAACAAATTAGTTTGCAACGCGTTGGTGCATTTTGATGGTGATCGATACCAACTCGAAGAGTTTGTCGTGGCAGCAAATCATGTTCATGTCTTGGTGGCTCCCCGAGGTTCGCATCCTCTTTCCACGATTCTTCACTCTTGGAAGAGTTTTACGGCGAAAGAGCTACTCAAACTGCCAATCACCGAGAATCTTGCTACCACCCCAACCGTTTGGCAGCAAGAATCGTGGGACCACATCGTCCGGTCGGAAGGAAGTTTGGAGAAGTTCAGGGAGTATATTCGGGGTCATGAGGATAGAAAATGTGGCTGAGGCGTCCCGCCTCAGAATGCAAATGCTGATGAACTGAGGCGGGACGCCTCAGCCACTCTCAAATCCTGAATGCAGCGTGGTTCGTAAACTCCATATATGGCCACCGAAATCCTCATCCGTTACATTCATTTCCTTTCGATCTTTGCTCTCGTTGCGGTCGTTTTTGGTCAGCATTTTTGGGTCAAAGGACAAATGTCTCGAGAGCAGATTGGGCGGCTCCAGCTGCTCGATATCGTTTATGCGGTCAGCGCGGTGGTCGTGTTGGCGACGGGTTTCCTGCAGTGGTTGGCGGTGGGGAAACCTGCGGACTTCTATGGAAAGAACTGGATCTTCCATACCAAGATCCTTGGTTTTCTGGTGATCGGATTGCTTTCGATCTATCCGAGTGTTTTTCTGGGCAAACAACGGAAGGGCGAACCGAGCGAAGTGGTGGCGGTGCCCTCACTCGTGATCTGGACGATCCGGGCCGAGCTTGTCTTGCTCTTCATGTTGCCCGTTCTCGCCACCATGATGGCACGGGGAATCGGACTCTGAAGGAAGTTGGCACGATGAACTTTGGACGTCTCAAAAAAGCCATGCTGGGAGTGTTGATTGTGGGGGTCGCTATCGTTTCATTGTTGGTTGCCAGCTGTGCGACCCTGACACCGTATGACGAGGTAGAAGAAAAGCTGTCCTCTGGTCAGTTGATCGAAGTCAATGGACAAAAGGTGCATGTGGAAATTGCCGGGGACGGCGAGCCGTTGGTTTTGTTGCACGGTTTCGCCGCCTCGACCTACTCGTTTCACCAAATCATCCCACTTCTAGCAACGCGGTTCCGAGTGATCGCGATTGATCTCAACGGCTTTGGTTACACGGAGCGGCCCAGGGAGATGGAGGCGTTCGGGCCGCTGGGCCAGCTGGAGATGGTGCAATCGGTCTTGCAGGAGCTGAAGGTCGACTCCGCCGCCTTCGTTGGGCATTCCTATGGCGGCTTGTTGTCACTGCTGCTAGCTGGGACCGAACCGGCAAAGGTGACGAAGCTGATTCTGATCAGCCCGGCAACCGAAAG
>JBCDHN010000310.1:0-4839 GCA_038749915.1 Verrucomicrobiota bacterium
CACATTCCCTACAGTTTTTTTCCAGTGCAAAACGCAGATGGGACCTACGAGAAGACCAGACCAGGACAAAATTTTTGATTTTTGAGCCTCTGCGAACGAAAAGATCCCTTTCATGAAACGCTGGATTCCGAACCTTCTTTTTCTGACTTTCTGCTGCTGGGCGCAGGCTGCAGAGCGGCCCAATATCGTGTTCATCCTGACTGATGATCAACGTGACAATTCCTTTTCCGGCATGGGGCACCCCTGGGTCAAGACGCCACATGTCGATCAGCTTCTCACTCAAAGCACTCGGTTCCAAAATGCCTACATTGCAGAGCCGACTTGTAAGCCGAGTCGAGCCGCCATCTATCTGGGTTGTCATGAGCGCGTGAATCATCACGGGTTCAGTTCCACGGCGAAAATGAACGCAGCTCAATGGGCGGACAGCTTTCCCGCGCTTTTGCAGAAAGCGGGCTATCGCACCGGCTTTACCGGGAAATGGCATATTTCCAACAGCAAGAACCTGGCCTTTGAAGATCTGTTCGATTACGTCGAGGGGCATCTCGGTCACGGGCCCTTTTTCTTTGCGCAGGAGGACGGAAGTGAGGTGACAACGAATTTCTACTATGCGAGCAAAGCGATCGAGTTCCTCGAATCGACAGATGATGCGCCGTTCTTCTTGTCGGTCTGCCTCGCGACGCCTCACGGTTCGAAGGTCGCCAAGATGCACAAGGTGTTGGACGAGCCGTCCCACTTGAATCCAAAGCTTGTCGGCCATCCGATCTATGGTGGGATGTATCGTGATCTGACGTTCCCCATCCCAATCGATCAACGACCGGATCCGTATGAACATGTCCCCACGTCGGTGAGGGATCAGGAAAAGGGGCGGAATACCACCTATCGCTACAACTACACGGAGCCGATGTCGCGGGAACACCACTATCGCTATTTCCAGATGGTTACCGAGATCGACCAAATGGTGAGTCGAATCGTGCAGAGCCTGGAATCGCTTGGTCTCGACGAGAAAACCATTCTTATTTTTGGCAGCGATCACGGCCTGTTGATGGGAGAATATGGGATGGGGGGAAAGGGCCTGGTTTATGACCTGAGCTGCAAATTTCCCTGCTTCATTTACGATCCCAGTTCACCTCAGTCAGCCAAAGGCCAAGTGCGTGATGAACTGGTTTCCAGCCTCGATCTTTCCGCGACCATTCTGGATTACGCCGGACTCGGTAAGGCTGAGTTTATGGACGGCCGCAGCCTCAAGCCGTTGGTCCAAAGCGCTGAACCAGTTGAAAGCTGGCGGATCGGGTTATTCCTGGAGAATCTCTACACCGGTCGCGACACACCAATTCAGGCTGGCTATGTGGCAAACGGCTGGAAATACATTCAGTATCACAAGGCGCCACATCCCTATGCCGAAGACGACCTGAACATCCGCCAAAACCCTCCTGTGTTTGAGCAACTCTTCGATCTGAAATCTGATCCCGGTGAAGTTCAAAACCTGATTGCGAATCCGGAGGCTGCCGAAGTGCTGAAACAACTGAGGCATAAAACGCGTGAATCATTGGAACAACTCGATCAGAAAAGGTCAGCCTATCATGATCAGTATCTTTCAGGTTCGTCGCTGTAGTGGAATAGTCTCCGTTTCGAGACTGGTAAGCGTTTGCCAGGTGCGGTTCTGGGCATGGCTGAACACGCATCGATCTCTTTTTGTCGAATCCTAATGCCGCAATGGTAAGTTCTTGACCTTCGGATCCAAGATAAAATGAGAACGAACAGGCAAGACAAATGACTGCTGGTTTGCCAGTATGATGCTCGACTTTCCACCTTTCACCCCCGGACCATAAACCACCAAACCCAGACTCTTTTCGGATCTTTTGCCATCTTCCTGGCGACGTTGCTTTTGGCCCTCGTGCACACTCCGGTGGTGGCAAGCGATGCTTTGCCCGAGTCGCAATTTGCGCTGCTGGACCGGTTTTGCATCGATTGCCATGACGCCGACGTGCAAAAAGGAAAACTGGATCTGGATTCAATCCTGGGCTCCCCGATCACGCAACATCCCGGCACCTGGGAAAAGGTCGTGCAAAAGCTGGAAGCCAGGCAAATGCCACCCCTCGCCAAAGCGCGGCCCGAATCGGAGGACTATGATTCCTTGATCAGCGTCTTAACGTCCCGACTCGATGCGCAAGCGCAACAGCAGCCAGACCCCGGCGCTCCCAAAAATCTGCGTCGGCTGAATCGAACAGAATATCAAAACGCCATTCGTGATCTGCTCGGGCTGGAAATCGATGCGAGTGAGCTGCTCCCGGCGGATGAACTTAGCCACGGTTTTGACAATATCACCGTTGATGAACTTTCGCCCCTGCTGCTGAATCGCTATGTTTCGGCTGCGCAGAAAATCAGCCGCATGGCCATTGGAACGGCCGGTCCTCCCGCGGGAGTGACCTTTCGCCCTGCGGCGGATCAATCCCAAGAGGATCATGTGCCGGGGTTGCCGTTGGGAACTCGCGGCGGACTTCTGGTCGATCATTATTTTCCCCAGGATGGAATTTATGAATTCCAGGTGCATCTGACCAGAGATCGGACTGAAAAAGTGGAGGGGTTGGGCGACACCCATGACATGGAGATTTTGCTGGATCGGGCGGCGATGGCTTCGTTTGAGATTCAATCCAAAAGAGATCACACCAAGATTGATACGAACCTGAAGAAGCGCTTCGAAGTAAAGGCGGGCCCCCGGAAAGTCGGCGTCACGTTTGTCAAAAAACCAAAGTCGCTGATTGAGACGAAACGGCAGCCCTATATCGCGCGTTACAACCATCATCGCCATCCGCGACAGAATCCGGCGGTGTATCAGCTCTCGATAACCGGTCCCTTTGAGGCTTCGGGCACGAGCGAGACGCCGAGCCGGAAGCAGATTCTGACAACCTCTCTGCGAGACGGTGGGTCGCCTGAAATTGCAGCCCGGCGAATATTGGAACGCCTCACGCGATTGGCCTACCGGCGTTCGGTGACAGGCGCCGACTTGGAACGGCCGATGACGTTTTTTCAGCAGGGATTCGAGAACGGCGACTTCGAAGCTGGGATGGAGTCCGCGCTCAGTTCGATTTTGGTCAGTCCACGCTTTCTGTTTCGCGTTGAGCAGCCACCGGAAGGTACAGCGGCTGGAGCCGTTTACGCGGTGGACGATGTTGAACTGGCTTCGCGGCTATCGTTTTTCCTGTGGAGTAGCATTCCGGATGATGAACTACTGGGAGCGGCAGAACGAGGAGAGCTGAGTGATCCAAGAGTCCTCAAAGAACAAATCCAGCGCATGCTGGCCGATTCTCGCTCGCAGTCGTTGGTCAACAATTTCGCGAGCCAATGGCTCTACCTGCGAAACCTGGACTCGATCACTCCGAATCATCGGCTCTTCCCTGATTTTGACGACAATCTGCGTCAGGCCTTCCGAATCGAGACGGAGTTGTTCTTCGAAAGCGTCATCCGGGAGGATCGTAGCCTCACCGATCTCCTTCAGGCGGATTATAACTTTCTGAACGAACGACTCGCGAAACATTATCAGGTTCCCAACATCTATGGCACCCGGTTTCGCCGCGTCAGTTTGCAACCCGAATATCGTCGTGGCGGTCTGCTGCGACACGGGAGTATTCTCACTGTAACTTCCTATGCGACTCGCACCTCGCCCGTTTTACGAGGCAATTGGGTGTTGGAAAACATTCTTGGGTCGCCGACTCCGCCGCCACCGGACGATGTTCCTGACCTGGAGGAAAACAGCGTCGATCAAAGTCTGCCGGTTCGCGAGCGTCTCAGCGAGCATCGTGCGAACAAGGCTTGCGCTTCCTGTCATGATTTGATGGATCCGATTGGGTTTGCCCTGGAGAATTATGATGCGATTGGGCGCTGGCGCACCCATGAGGAGGGACTCCAATTGGATGTCAGCGGTTCGCTCCCGGACGGGCAGGATTTCTCCGGGATCGCGGAGCTGGAGAAGAGTCTGCTCGCCCGCCCCGACCTGTTTGTCGGCACGGTGACTGAAAAGCTAATGACTTTTGGCCTAGGGCGCGGCGTTGAGCCGACCGATGGCTCTGCCATTCGAAAAATTGTCAAAAATGCTGCCGAAGATGACTTTCGGTTTTCCTCGATTATCCTTGGCATCGTCAACAGTGTCCCTTTCAAAATGAGTAAAGCGCTATGATCCTGACCAAAAAAGCCCTGCCTCGTCGAACGTTTCTGCGTGGAACCGGTGCCGCCCTCGCTCTTCCATTGCTCGATGCCATGGTTCCAGCCGCGACCGCCATGGCCAAAACCGCAGCGAAACCGGTGCGCCGTCTCGGTTACGTTTTCATGCCGATGGGTGCCGATATGTCGCGCTGGACGCCAAAGGGAGAGCGCCTGGGCGATGAACTGCCGCCGATTCTGAAATCGCTCACCCCGGTCAAGGACAAGATGTCGGTGATCACGAATATGGAGCTGGCAAATGCCTATCCAGGCTCCCACGCTACGTCCAACTCCGCGTTCCTGAGCTGTGCGAAGGCGAAGATGACGGAGAGCACCGACTATTTCCTCGGTACGACGGCAGACCAGATCGCCGCCCAGCACATCGGCCGCGAGACTCAACTCCCCTCATTGGAAATGGCGATGGATCTGCTCAAGGTCGTTGGCCAGTGCGACAACGGCTACGCTTGCGTCTATCAGAACAACCTGTCGTGGTCCTCGCCGACCACTCCACTTCCGTCCGAGGCGCATCCGCGAATCGTTTTCGAAATGTTGTTCGGTGAGGGTGGAAACCGGGCCGAACGTCAGGCGGCCTTGCAGAAGCGGGCCAGCCTGCTCGATTGGGTGCGCGAGGACATGCAGGCA
>JBCDHN010000311.1:0-4838 GCA_038749915.1 Verrucomicrobiota bacterium
GATGATCCCGAGGCTGAAATTTTCATGGTGACACCCGATAAGGACTTCGCACAGTTGGTGACGGAGCGGGCCAAAATTCACAAACCGGGGCGTCAGGGCAGTGATGTCGAGATTCTGGGGATCGAGGAAGTTCGTGAAAACTGGCAGGTTGAGGAGCCGAATCAGGTCATCGATATTCTTGGATTGTGGGGGGATGCATCGGACAACATTCCAGGGATTCCCGGCATTGGAGAGAAGACCGCCAAGAAGTTGATCGGTCAGTTTGGGAGCATCGAAAAACTGATTGAGAGTTCGGATCAACTCAAAGGCAAGCAGAAGGAGAACGTGGAGAAGTTCGCGGAGCAGGCGTTGCTTTCGAAGCGCCTCGCCACGATTATTCTCGATGTGCCGGTTGAGGTCTCGGAAGATGCGCTCCTTTTGAGTGAGCGCGACGATGAAGCGCTGAAGAGTCTCTTCGTTCAGTTCGAGTTCAACGCGATTGGGAAGCGGCTTTTTGGGACCGATTTCAAAGCCGGGCGCGGTCATATCAAGCCGGCAGCTCCGGGCGAGGATCTGGAAGAAGGGCTGGTCGCGCCTGATCTCAAGACGATGGAAGAGGTCGAGCACGATTACACCTTGGTGGAAACGGCTGACGCCCGTGCCAAGCTGATTGCGGATCTGAAAACGCAAAAAGCGTTCGCCTTTGATACCGAGACATCGGCGCTGAATCCGCATCAATCCGAGATCGTCGGCATCTCGTTTTCATGGAAGCGTGGCAAAGCCTATTATGTGTCGTTAACTGGCGACCTCGCCTCAAAAAAGGAGACGTTGGGAGAGTTTCGTGAAGTGTTTGAAAACCCCGAGGTCGAGAAGATCGGTCACAACGTGAAGTTCGATCTGGTCGTCCTGCTCTGGCATGATATTCGGGTTCGGGGCCCGTTTTTCGATACGATGTTGGCTCATACGCTGGTCGAGCCGGAGCAACGCCACACCATGGATTACATGAGTGAGGCGATTCTGGGCTACACGCCGGTTTCGATCAAAGCCCTGATTGGCGACAAGAATGATGAAGGAGGGCAGCTTAGTATGCTGGATATCTTTGATCAGAAGAAGGAAGAGGTTTCTGACTATGCGGCAGAAGATGCAGACATCACCTGGCAGCTCAGTGAGAAACTCCGGCCTCAATTGAAGGACCTGGGTTTGGAGCGGGTGGCCTATGAGGTGGAGTTTCCTCTGGTGCCGGTTTTGGCTGCGTTAGAGCACGAGGGAGTTTCGATTGATGTCGGCGCGCTCGGGAAGATCAGTGATTCTCTGGCCGTTCAGATGGAGGAGTTGGAGGCACGGATCTATGACTCCGCCGATGAGAAGTTTAACCTGAATTCTCCGAAACAACTGGGTGAGATCCTGTTCGAAAAATTGAAGTTGGTTGAGAAGCCGAAGAAAACCAAAACCGGGCAGTACAAGACCGACGAACAAGTCCTGAGCGCTCTCGAAATGCATCACCCGATCGTGGCGGACATTCTCGCCTTTCGTGAGGCTTCCAAGCTGAAGAGCACCTATGTCGATGCATTGCCCCATGCCGTCCTCAAGAAGAGTGGACGGGTCCACACCCAGTTTGAGCAGTTGATGACGGCGACTGGCCGACTGGCCTCCAACAATCCCAATTTGCAGAACATTCCGATCCGAACGGAGCAGGGGCGCGAAATTCGAAAAGCATTTGTGCCCCGAAGTTCCGACTTCCTCGTCTTCTCGGCTGACTACTCCCAGATTGAACTTCGGGTCATGGCGAGCTTGAGCAAGGATGCTGGAATGATGGGCGATTTTGAAGCCGGGCATGACATTCACACCACTACCGCAGCCCGGGTTTACGGTGTCGAAATGAAGGATGTCATTCCGGAGATGCGGCGCACAGCGAAGATGGTGAATTTCGGGATTATCTACGGCATCACCGGGTTTGGTCTTTCCCAGCGGCTCGGGATTCCGAAGAAAGAAGCGGAAGTGATCATTCAGGAATACTTCAAGCAATATAGCGGAGTGAAAGCTTACATGGACAACACAATCGCGTTTGCTCATGAACATGGTTATGTTGAGACTCTGATGGGGCGTCGCCGGTTTTTGCGCGACATCACTTCACGCAATTGGAACGTCCGCAACGCCGCTGAACGTACCGCGATCAACACGCCGGTTCAGGGAAGCGCGGCCGACATGATCAAACTGGCCATGATCAACGTTCAACGCGCGTTACGAGAGGGCGATTTTCAAACCCGAATGCTCCTTCAGGTTCATGACGAATTGGTCTTCGATTTGCATCGCGATGAAGCCGAAACCGTTCCGCCTCTGGTCATCGAATCGATGAAGAACGCGCTTCCGCTTGATGTGCCGATTGTGGTGGATACCGGGAAGGGCGAGAACTGGCTGGAAGCGCACTAGGCGGTTGAAGGAAGGTAAAACGGGGCACCGCTCCAATTTGTCATCCTGAGGAAAAACATTGCGCCTAAGTCCTTTGTTGCGTCGAAACACCGATGATTCTTCAAGAGGCCGAGATTCCGAGCCGCAAAAACCGATAGGCCCACTTTTGATGAACCTGACCACGTGACGACTTCAAGAGGCGATGTGGCGAATCGGTTGCAAAACGCGTGCATCCGCCGGGTTGATTGGGGATTCTGTCAGGGCTGATCGAAAGTTGAAAATCGGTTGCAAATTCGCTCAGGTAGCGGAGTCTATTCACTGCGCAGATTAGTGGCGCAAACCCAAGTCGATAATAACAAAGAGGTTAGAGAAATGAGCGTGTTTTTGGTTCTTATGTTTACGGTTGTTGTAACCGTTCTCTTCATGTCAGTCCTTCTCAGGTGGGGCGATGAAAAACGGATCAAAGCCTACATTAGCAAGGAAGGCGGCAACATTCTGGACGCCCGCTTCGCCATGTTCGGGGCAGAGCCGAACTGTCGTCGGGTGGATCGGCCTTATCAGGTGCGTTTCCTGGATCGGAACTGTCATGAGCACGAAGCCATGTTTCTCGCGGCAACGGAGAAGGGGCCATCAATTGTTCACGATGAGATTGTGCGGGTCGCCGAGCACTGGGATTTTCAGAAAGGTCGCTCCGTCCCGGTCAAACCCGGATCCAAAGGCCCGCAAAGTGCTGCTGACGGATTTGGAGGTTATCTGGCAATGCGGATGCGCTACCAGCCAAAGAACAAGGCTGACAAAGCCAAAGCCGGTTCAACTCAAGCCGCCTGACCGAGATCGAGGAGCGGCAATTTCTTTGGGTCGGCAACTCGGTTGACCACGGAGCCCAACGCGGCGATTCGTGAATCGTGGAAGAGGAATCTTCATTTGAGGCGCGGATTCTGGAGCTACTCCAGGCGCCGAAAACCCAGCCCATGACCAAGTCGGAACTGGCTCGGGCACTGGAGGTTCCTCCAAAGGAGCGGTCGGAGTTGCGGGAAGCGGTCCGGGCACTGGAGTCGGCTGGCAAGATTGAGAAGCTGAAGAAGGCGCGCTACGGCCTGCCGGTTGAGCGAGAGTCCAAGCACAAGACGGTCGTTGGGATGATTCGTTTTTCCGCGCCTGACAAAAGCCGAAACGCCTTTATCGAGCTGGACGAAGCTTCGCGACGAGAACTTGGCGACGATGATCGCGACCGGGTTTTTGTTCCTGCCAAGTTTGCCGGGACCGCCTTGCCTGGGGATCGCGTGAAGGCAACCTTGCATCGATCAGCACCAGCGAAGAATCAGAAGGGTGGGCGAAATCTGAGTCGTCCCGGAGAACCGCGCTGGGAAGCCCGGGTATGCGAGATCGAAGCCCGGAAACGGACTTCTTTCGTTGGCACGCTTTCGCTTCACCGGGGATTTGCCCATGTCGTGCCGGACGACCCTGCGTTTGGGCGACACGTGGATGTGGATGCGCATGATCTTCCCGACGGCGCGAAAGACGATCACAAGATACTTTTCCGAATTGCCGAATGGGAATCCCAGTTTCGAAATCCGCGGGGAACCGTGCTCAAGATTCTGGGTTGGGCGGACGATGCCGGGGTCGACATTCTCAGCATCATTCATGAGTTTGATCTGCCCCTGGAGTTTCCCAGCGCGGTGGAGCGGGAAGCCTCCGGAGTTCCGGAGATGATTGAAGAGTCGGAATACGAACTTCGCGAGGATTGGCGTGACCGAGAGGTTTGCACGATCGATCCCTTCGACGCGAAGGACTTTGACGACGCCATTTGCGTCACTCCGCTGGAGGATGGGTGGGAGCTCGCGGTTTTCATCGCGGATGTGGCGCATTATGTGCGACCCGGCTCGCAACTCGACCAGGAGGCGGAGCGTCGGGGCAACAGCGTCTATCTCGTTGATCGAGTCATCCCGATGTTGCCGGAAGCGCTCAGCAACGGGATTTGCAGTTTGAATCCCCACGTCGATCGGCTGACCCACGCGGTGATCATGGAATTCGACGAACGCGGCAAGCGCCGAAAGTCGCGTTTCGCGAAAGCCGTGATCTGCAGCAAGCGACGTTTTGCCTATGAAGAGGCCTTCGCGTTGTTGGAAGCGAAGAACACCACGGAGGATGATTGGACAGCCCGGTTACAGGAGGCCTGGAACCTGGCGAGCAAGCTGCGGACGCGTCGCATGGATCATGGATCTCTCGATTTGGATTTCCCGGAGGTGAAAGTCATTCTCGATGAAGGGGGAAAGCCGACCGAGCTGCGACTGGTGAAACACGATAGTTCTCATCAGCTGATTGAGGAGTTCATGCTCGCGGCCAATGAAGCCGTCGCGGAGTTCATGAAGAATCAGCAGGGTGGGGGAATTTACCGCGTTCATGAAGATCCGGATCTCAACAAGTTGTTCGAGTTTCGGGAGCTTGCC
>JBCDHN010000312.1:0-4837 GCA_038749915.1 Verrucomicrobiota bacterium
CGCTGAACGGAATGATCTTCATGTGCCTAACTTTTATTGTGATCTCGATCGCCATTCTTGTTCCGCTGGCTCGGAACTGGGAGAAGTAATCCTCACTGGGATTCCAGAATCTTCTTGGCTTCGTCCGGGCTCAAGCCTCCCACTGGCAAGGGATAGCCAAGAGTATCTCCATTGGGTTTGAAACCGTCTCCATCCACATCGACAAAGATCGGATTGTTGTAGACACAGGGCTGGATGATTCGCTGAGTGCTCGTTCCGAATCCTTTTTCGAGCGTGGAATTCTCCCCTATCCCTACCACAATAAGATGGGAATCCTCCTCCAGGGTGAGGTCAATTTTCTGATCGAACCGGACCACACCCTCTCGGAACCAATCGGGATGGCTTTCTGCAGTGAAGTTCAATTCCGGATCCTGTCTCCCATTCACCAGAACCTGAACCCGATCAACGTCATACCAGTCTGCGCACTGGATCTGAATCCCAAGTTGCAGCGATTTCCTTCCCGTGATGGTTTGACCGGGCAACACTCCCTCGCCAAAATCCAGTTTCATGAAGGGACCACTGGAAAGAATCATGTGCCCACTTCGCGCGTTTCTTACGATCTCTTCCCAATCGATCTGACCCGGGGAATCGGTCGAGCTTGGAAGATAGGTTCGCCAGCTACCGACTCCGTTGCCGTAAACCGTATGGGCATCCGCAACCGCCACTGCCCAGACCCGGCTGCCCTGGTTCAGAAGTTGGAGCCAGACAAATTCGCGAAAGTGATCAATCCGAGAGCCCTTGGCTAAGGGATCCCGAAGCCGGAACGGCGCTGTCTGAAGAATATTTGATGTGCGATAGTTCTGCGTTTCCAACCCGTCGCAAAACGCGGCCAATTGAGTAAAGCCACCATCAGCTTCACCATCCTTGTTACGATCGACAAAGTTTTCGCTCATGTCCGGATGATTGACCTGGGTCCATCGATTGGGCTGCCAACCCCCGAGGTTGCGAAGACGATGCATATTGATTCGCGGGTCGTTCTCCCAGACCGGAGCACCCCCATCCTGGGTGCGGGGAACAGGAGTCAGCGGAAACGCATTGATGTGCGCACCTCGCCCGGTTAACTCGATCCCCGGTATCGTGGACAAATGGGCGGACAAACCCAGCCGCTCAATATGTGGCGTCCAGTCATAGATGCGATTGTGTTCAGTGGTTGGAGCAAACTCCAATTGCTCAGCCGCCAAGTTGATGATTCGGTCATCGGTTCCACAGACATTGTCTCCGCTTGGTGTGGAGTGGTTGTGAAAATCTGCGCTCACCCAACCGGTAGTATCTACCTGTCGTTCAAGTCTTGCTTCAACATCAACGATCTCACCAACTCCCAGGGTGATCCTTTGCTCGAAGTGTCCATATTCAGGCCCGTGAGTTACCACCACCCGGTATTCTCCCGAGCGCAACTTCACCTGAAAGTTCCCTTTTGCCGAATGCCATTGGTCGGCGCAACCGGCTGCTCGCATCGTCGGTCCAAGATTCGGGTTCGAAGTCCCGTTGAGTCCATGAAATTGAACCTTGCATGGGATTGCATTCCCCTCGCTGTCAGTGACGCTGAAACTGACCGCCGAAAATGACTTCAGCCGGACGACTGCTGGAGCGGGCGATTCAGACACCTCAACCTTGGCCGAGACGCTCTCCCGGCCCGGCGCAGAAACGGAAAGTTGGTAATCACCTTTCAAAAACGGGATCTCTACTGAACCATCAGGTTTCGGATAGGCGGGGATCCTCGTTCGCGAACTCATCTCCACTCCCACTACTGCATCATTGACCGCTTCTCCGGCTTCATCAGCAACCAACAGACTCAGCGTTCCCGCCTCCTTCAATTGAACTGCCAGATAGCCGACGGCTTCGGCCGGAGAATAACCGACTGCCAGAAACCGTTGAATCGTGATCGTTTCCCCGGCAAGGATCGGCAGCTTGGCATCTTTGACGGTTTTCTCCGCGGGACTGAGCCAGCCGAATGCATAGCCACAAAGGTAGGAAGGATCAACTGCATCGGCCCAGTGATAAGCGCCGAAGATTCCCTGATTCTCAAACCGCGTCCAAAGATCTCTCACCAATACCTCACTGTCCCTCTCCAGTTCGTTGCTGAAGGTGGTCGTGATAAAAAGCCCGTTCATCCCATCGCGAACCCTGTATTCGTGCCGAACCGCAACACCGCCTCTCTTGGCTGCCGTAACCACCACTTCCACCGCCGCCTCATCTGCGCGTTCGGTCTCAATGGCTTTTACCCAGGAAACTTCGCCCCGCTGATTACAGGGGCTGAAGACGGTCATCTGGTCGTTATCCTCGTCTCGGAACGTTAGATCATAGAGGCAACCCGGCGTCTGTCCTCCACTCCCGTAGAACGTCCCCATGTTCGCCCGGCGATGCGGCGCGTTGTGAGCAATCACCGCTTCAATCCGATCATTCCGTAGCACAAAATCTCCCACAATACCATCTGCCTCACGGCCTCCTGGTAGGAGATCCACATTGCCATGATGAACTTCGATGACCTCTGCTGCAAAAGCCGATTCGGCAAAGCTCAACATGCCAACGGCTAGAAAGAGGGCCAAGGGGTTTGCGGTCATGCCAACATCCTAGACTGCAGGCACGGGTTGGGAAGCACGAAATCGTCCAGCCTGGAACGGCTGATGCTCAGCTGATAAGCCGAGCCTGAAGAGCTTCTACTTCGCGCTCCAAATCAGTCCTCCGCCTCTCATAATTGTCCATGAAGATGCGGTATTCCCGACTCTCTTCTTCGAGCCTTTCGCGTTCTTCCCTGGTCAAAGCCAACCGGTTTTCAAAGAAAGCGAGTTCGTCCTTTTTCTTGTTCAGTTTCCGATCGAGCTCGGACTCAACCGTGGCGGCATTGTCGCAGATCGCCTGAGCCTCAGCAGCGCGTGCTTCCACGTGTTCGAGGCTTCCCTGAGCGGTTTCCAGTTCGGTGGTTAATGCTTCCAACTGACCTTGCAACTGTTCGCTAGAGGCTGCCAAATCGGGAATCTGACGATTCAACTCCTCGATGGTCTCCTCCAACTCGGTTTTGTTGGCCTCCTTGGCTGTCACTTCAACCACGAGCCCTTCCAAGGCATCGGAAGCCTCCGTCACATCGATCTGCAGTTTCTCTAATTCGGCAGTCTTCGCCTCAAATTCCTGACTGGCCAATTCATGGTCCTCCCTCAGTTTGGCGAGAGTCTCCGCTTGCTCGATGATTTTTTGGTCCAATTCGTCGCTTTCTTCCGAAACCCTCTTTTTTCGAGACTCAAACCTCTCACTCTCCTCGGCCATCGCTTCTTCCCGAGCCCGTTGCTTGCCCTCAAAGCCCTCGCGATCCTTCGCTGATCTTTTGATCTCGGCGGCCAGATCCGAGCGTTTCTCCTTCATGCGCTCTTCCTCCTTTTTCAGCGAGGCTTCACGATTGAGAATTTGTTTCTGCCGATCATCCAGCTGCTTGCTCAACATCGCAAACTCACGCTGCTCTTTGCGAAACTCCTCCACATCAGCCTTTGCCGACTCTTCGACATTCTTTCCCGACGGGACGACCACTGCACCAACCAATCCTATCGTAATTCGATCGTTGGGTTTCACCGTCGCCCGATCAATCCGGATCTCGTTGACCGCCGTCCCGTTGTACGAATCCAAG
Source organism: Verrucomicrobiota bacterium (assembly GCA_038749915.1). Classification (GTDB taxonomy): domain Bacteria; phylum Verrucomicrobiota; class Verrucomicrobiia; order Verrucomicrobiales; family DEV007; genus JBCDHN01. The sequence goes on from JBCDHN010000312.1 coordinate 3,656, forward strand.
TCAACCAACTCGAACGCCTTTTCTCCGAACTTTCTCAATTCGCAGTGGTGTCCGGAGACGCACTGATCATTGATGATCACGTCATTGTCGGTCGCACGCCCCACCGTCATGACATCCTTGTTCAGTGGGCTGATAAAGCGCGTACCATCGATATTCTGGATGACCAAATCAAAGTCCCCGGCATCAGCTGGCTGGAGACTTGATCGCTCTAAATTCGGTCGTCCGACGGGAACGGTATTCTTGCTGGGTGTCATGCGCTTAGCTGTGCTCGTGAACAGAAAACTAGCAATCTGCTCAGTTACAAATCGAAGTGACTGATCCTCATACGTCCTCAGGACTTCCGCAAGCCTACAGAATCAGTTCGTCGATTTTTTTTGAAGGGGCCGAAGTTTCCCAGCCGAATCCTACTCCGTCATCCGACTCTCGATCGCTCCAACTGTATCATCATCAACGAGAGGGAAACTTTCAGAAGCGCCAAAACCCGGCGTCAGAGCCACGGTGCCACCCAGTGCCGGGCCAGCCTCGGCGACTTCGACCTTCATCGATGAATCATGCTGCTCTGTAGACAATCGCTCGTCGGCCAGAAAGTTTGCAACTTCCTCGCGTTTGGCTTCGCGAAGATATCGATTTCGCATCACCCCCATTAACCCTGAATCCAACTGAACCCAGCTCCACTCGTCCCCGTGAGCATGAAGTCGGCCGACTTCGCCACCGTCTACTTCAAGGGGAATCGTAAGATCAGTTCCCGGTTCAATCAGATGAATCGGTGCCCGATTTTGATTCACGGCCAGATACTCTGGTTGTCCACTGGCATAAGCTTCATCGAAATCCCCGAAAGACTCCGAACTCATCTTGTCTACCCGAGTCACCTCCATTTCGTTGCGCGCACGAAGAAACCCCAAAAGCCTTGGACCATTTGCCTCGGGCCGACTGCGTTCTGACACGACTTCGCCGTCGGTTTTGCCGGAACCAATCGATCGAAAGAGCGTCCCCAACCATCCGCCTCCCCCACCATCGGGGCCGGTTTGCTCAATTGGCTCCATCACCGGTTCGGAGAGAGCCAGAATTGCACCCTGCGGCCTCACCTCTCTCCGATTTCCCAGAACATTGAGCCACTTTTGTTCGCTCTCACCTCCGGCGAGCAAGGCCTAGGTTTCTGCTTTCTCCTTTCTCCTTTCCAAC
>JBCDHN010000313.1:0-4826 GCA_038749915.1 Verrucomicrobiota bacterium
CAAACGCTCACTGAGCTTCGCGCACAGCAGTTGCTGCAGGATCTGGTCGGGCCAATGGAAAGCGCCGAAAGGGAGAGTGTAGATCTCCATGACCCCCAGCACGAATTCAGGAGTGGGGCCCACCGCTTCTTGCCTGAAAAAGAGGGCGGGAGAGAGGTAAGCGAGCAGAGTCCAGATTTTGCCGGTGCTGAGATAGACCACCAGAAAATCGATCCCATACTTTAGTGCCGCGAGAGAGAATCCGGCAGTCAGATAAGTCTTGCGATCAATCGGCTGGTCGAGACCAAATAAAAGACGCAGAATTTTCATCGCTCAGCCAATGCTTGCAGCGATGAAGGATCAAGCCTGATTTGGAAAGCAGTCCCTGTTCTCGGGAAGCCGAATAGGTCAGAGGACGATTTAGGCAGCGTCCTTCTCGGACGATTCCTCGATCTGAAGAATGGGCTCGATCAAACCTTCAACCACTTCACGATTCAGCGTGATCTGGCTGAGATTGTCATTGCTCGGAGCCTCGAACATGACTTCGAGCATGAGCTTCTCGAAGATGGAACGCAGGGCGCGAGCGCCGGTTCCACGCTCGATGGCTTCGTCAGCCAGGGCTTCGAGGCCGTCTTCAGTGATTTCGAGATCGACGCCGTCCATGGCCAGCAGCTTGCTGTACTGCTTGATCATGGCGTTCTTGGGCTCGGTCAGAATGCGGACAAGCTGGTCGCGTTCGAGTTTTTCGAGCGCTGAAATGATGGGAAGTCGTCCGATGAACTCCGGAATCAGCCCGAAGCCGAGCAGGTCCTCTTGAGTGGCTTGCGTCAGACGGATTTTCTCGTGATCAACGTGCTCATTTTCCTCATTATGGAAGCCGAGAACCTTTTTGCCGACGCGGCGGCCGATGATTTCCTCCATTCCGACAAAGGCACCTCCGCAGATGAAGAGAATGCGCTCAGTGTTGACCTGAATGTATTCCTGCTGGGGATGCTTGCGGCCTCCTTGCGGGGGAACGTTGCAAACGGTGCCTTCCAAAATCTTGAGGAGCGCCTGTTGCACGCCTTCCCCGGAAACGTCGCGGGTGATACTGACGTTCTCGGTCTTGCGGCCGATTTTGTCGATTTCATCAATGTAGATGATGCCGAGTTCGGCTTTTTTGACGTCGTAATCAGCGGTCTGGAGGAGACGGAGGATGATGTTTTCCACGTCTTCACCCACATAACCCGCTTCCGTCAGGGTGGTCGCGTCTGCGATGCAGAACGGCACGTTGAGGATTCGCGCCAAGGTCTTGGCGAGCAGGGTTTTTCCCGATCCGGTCGGCCCAATCAAGAGGATATTGCTCTTCTCGATTTCGACATCGCTGTGAGGGCCGGTGACGCCATCCTGATTGATCCGTTTGTAGTGGTTATGGACGGCGACGGAGAGGACTTTTTTGGCAACGTCCTGACCAATGACATGGTCATTCAGCTCATCGAAGATTTCCCGTGGCTTGGGGACGGTAAATTCGGAGTTCGGCTCTGAATTTTCCTCTCCCAACTCCTTGTCCAGGATGCCCTTACAAACATTGATGCAACTGTCGCAGATGTAAACGCCGGGGCCTGCGATCAGTTTTTTGACCTCGGCATGGCTCTTTCCGCAGAAGGAGCACATGGTCAGATTGGAAGCTCTCGCCATATAAACTAAGGAAGAAAAAGAATAAACGTTCGGAAGTGGCGGTAAAATAGTCGTCGTTTCGTTGAAACGCCAACGTTTTCATCTCGGGAACGATCCTCGCCCGAAGGCGGGCCACGGAGCCCGAAAAATCGCCCTCGTTACTCTCCTTCTTTGCTGCGGTCGAATACCTTATCGACCAAGCCGTAGTCTTTGGCTTCTTCGGCGCTCATGTAGTAGTCGCGATCTGCGTCTTTTTCGACCTGCTCGACCGATTTACCGGTGTGGTGGCTGATGATCTTGTTGAGACGGCGCTTCAGGTTGTACATGAACTCGACGGTGCGCTCGACATCACTGGCGGTGCCCTGAGCTCCACCGGAAACCTGATGAATCATGATATGACTGTTGGGCAACGCGAAGCGCTTTCCTTCCGCCCCGGCGCAGAGCAAAACCGCTCCCATGCTGGCGGCCATTCCCATGCAATAGGTGTTCACATCGCAAGTCACGAACTGCATCGTGTCATAAATCGCGAGTCCTGCGGTGACGGAGCCGCCCGGGCTGTTGATGTAAATGTTGATGTCCTTCTTCGGGTCCTGCATCTGCAGGTAGAGCATTTGCGCGATGAGGTAGTTAGCCAACGGATCGCTCACTTGTTCGCCCACGAAGATGATCCGGTCCTTCATCAACCTCGAAAGCAGATCAAACTGAATCAACGTGCCTCCTTCTTTTTCGATAACGCTCACATTCTGAGGAGCTTGCACAACGCGCTGCTGGAGGTGGTCAGGGAGCAAAGGTGAGGTTCCCAGGATGTCTTTTTTGATCTCGGTGTTTGGCTCAAACATGGTGTAAATGGGTAAAAATTGGTTGGTTGGGCGAAGGAGGATGGCAAAAATTCGAGCGAATTAGACTCGAATTCCCGGCCTCAGCTTACTCAGCCTTCTCCTCCGAGGCAGATTCCTCATCGTGTGAATGATCGTGGTCGTGATCATGGCCTTCGTGACCATGGTCGTGATCGCAATCATGCTCCGGCGGTTCCGTTTCGGTGACGCTAGCGTTATCCCTAAGAAATTCAAGGGTCTTGCTGGTCACGATCCGGTTCGCGATCTGGCCGAAGCCATTCGATTTCTGAACCTGCTTGATGTAATTGTTCAGCGAAACGTTGCTCTGAGCCGCCAGTTGCGAGCAGTAGCCAACGATCTCGTTCTCTTCGGCCTGGATCTCTTCTTTTTTGGCGATTTGCTCCAGGATGAAGCTGGTTTTGACATTCGCCTCGGCCTGTTGCGAAGCGTAGCTGATGATTTCGTCCTTTTTCTCTTCGAGATCATCTTCGGTCGCCCCGCGTTGAGAGATGTTTTGCGCGATTTCGTTGACCTGGCGCTGGGTTTCGCCAAACACGACCTGTTGGGGAAGTTCAAACTCCAATTCCTTATCGAGATACTCGAGGATCTGGGTCGTCATCTCCTCATTGCGCTGCATTTTTTTGTAGCCTTCAATCTGCTCCTTGGTGCGGGTGCGCAGAGCTTCGACGGTCAATCCTTCCTCGATTTTGGAGGCCATTTCGTCGTCCCAATCAGGAATCACCTGTTTTTTCAGGCTCTTGATCTCGGCGTGGTAGTTCACGACCTTGCCGCGCATGTTTTCCGCGGGAAATTCGTCATCGAGGGTGATGTCGAAGTCTTTGGACTCGCCCACGTTTAATCCCACCAATTGCTCACAGAACCCGGGCAGGAAAGTGTCCTCGCCCATCCGTAGCCACGAGTCTTCGCCTTTGGCGAGTTGACCGGTCTCGTTTTCATCGAGTGGCACTCCATCCATCACTCCGCCGTAGTCGATCACCACGAAATCATCCATTTCGATCGGGCGTCCGTCGATGTCTTCATACTGCGCCATCCGCGACTGCATGTGCTCCATTTCGTGATCGACGTCGTGCTCCGTGACTTCGATTCGGGGCACTTCCACCGGAATTCCCTTGTATTCAGGAAGGTTGAATTCCGGTGCGGTCTGAATTTGGGCAACAAAGGAGAAGGTGTCGTCGAGGTGAAACTCGGGATCCTCAACATTTACGCCGAGCACCTCCAGCTCCTCTTTCTTGATTCCTTCGCGGTATCCTTCCTCGACCAATTTGGATTGGAGCTGCTCGGTGATTTGTTTTGCGAAGCGCTTTTCGACAACGTTTGGGGGCACCTTGCCGGGGCGGAAACCCGGGATTTTGGCTTGAGAGGCAAACATGGCGACGATGCCTTTGCGCTCTTTTTGGACGACTTCTGCCGGGATCTCGACCCGCATGGTTGCCTGGCAATCAGGAAGTCGCTCAACGTGGATATTCATGATATTTCTCCTCAGTAAATTCGAAGGGTTGGATCCCCATTTTGAAGGGGACCGCGACCCTAGGACAGGTTTTTGCAAAACCCAAGCGCAAACCTATCCGCAAAAGCGTTGAAAAGGGGCGCCGAATCGCGCATTTCCTAGGTCAAAAATGCGTTCAGAGCGAGATCGGGTACATCAGCTCCGATATAGGCGATCGCGGTGGTTGGGGAACGGAATGTTTTTCGCGCCAGATCTTGAACTTCGGCAGCAGTGACGTTTTGAAGTTTGGCGAAGGACTCTGCCGGTTCGATGATCCGATTGTAGGCGAGGACGCTTTCTCCGCACCACATCATCTGGTTGACCGTGCTCTCCAGCGCCATCCTTCCCTGACCGATGGTGTAGGTGATCGCCTGATCGAGACGTTCGGGCGTCACTTCCTTGGCCTGAAACTCGTGGAGACAGTTCGCGATCAGATTCAAAGCTTTGGGCACGTTTTCCAGATCCAGACCGGTTGAAATGGAAAGTAAACCTGTGTCTTCCAGGTTCATGGAATCGCTGAAGACGCTGTAGCAAAGGCCATTTTCCTCGCGCAGAACCTGAAACAGTCTGCTGCTCATGTTCTCGCCCAGAAGCACGTTCAGAATCTTGAGTCCATGTCGTTCCGGCGCGTGGCGGCCAAGGGTGTGAAAACCGATGCAAATGTGAGCTTGTTCGATGTGATCACGGATCTCCTCGCAGCGTCTCGGGCCGCTCTCCTTCATGGAATCCGGCACTTTGGGGCAGGTGAGTTTTTCCCCGTCCGGCACGTTTTCGACCAAGGGCTGGACCATGGCAAGAAACTCGGCGTGGGTCAGCTTTCCCGCGGCGCTGATGATCAGGTTTGCCCC
>JBCDHN010000314.1:0-4816 GCA_038749915.1 Verrucomicrobiota bacterium
CCAAGAGAGCACCGGGGAACCTGAGGCCGCGCCCCCGGAATCCACACCGGCCCCAAGTGGTGACGCAGACGAGTCAAAGTCCAAACCCAAGACAGAAGGAGGCGAAATGGCGACCGACGGGGAACGTTCCACCCTCTTCCCGCCGCTCGAGGAGACCCAGCAAATGCGGGAGAAGGTTGATTCAGGCACCTTGAGGCAGGACGTCGGACTGCCCACCCCGGATGGTGGCGAAACCAAAATTCTGGCGATCGTGAGGGATGGCGAGTCCTGGTACTTCGATGGGTTGGTGGAGGAGTTCATTTACCAGCTCGAGGAACTGGCGGTCGGGAACTACGGGCTCGAGGTCTATGAAGCCAATGCGGAGTATGATCCGGACGTGGTGCGCGAGTTGTTGGGCCAGGCGCTTGAGAATCCCAGTGTTGATCTCATCTACGCCGCCGGAATCGTCGCCACCGAAGTTGCCGCTTCCATGCCCGATGAAGATCGCCGGGTCCCGATAATGGCGGGCGCGGTGCGGTTTTCAGACTTAGCCGGCCTCCGTATTTCCGCCGAAGGCACTTCCGCGATTCCAAACCTGACCTTCATCACCAATCCCCAACGGGTTTCCGAGGATCTCAGGATGTTGAGAGACCTGACCAGGACCAAAAAGATCCACGGACTGATCGATGCCTATGCACTCAGCTCCATCTCAGCGCTCGAGAAAGCAAAGAGCGAGGCAGAGAAAGCCCTTGGAGTTTCCCTGGATGTTGTCGGAACCAAGATGACCGCGAAAGAGACGCTCGCAGCCATCCCGAATGACGTAACCGACGCCTATGTCACGATTTTGCCGAGCCTCGACATCTTTGAACGGGAAGACCTCCTCCTCGGATTGGCGGAACGCAAAATTCGCACCATCTCGATGCTGGGAGCTTCCGACGTCGAAATTGGAGCTTTGGCGGCACTTGCCCCCGACAACTCGGAAGCGGTGGCCCGACGAACCGCGGTCAACGCGCACCAACTTCTGCAGGGCGTCTCCACTGAACTTCTCCCCGTCTACCTTCCCGTCGAAGACAATCTCGTGATCAATCTGGAGACGGCGGATACCGTCGATTGGTCGCCCGACTATGAAACCGTCCTCACGGCCCAGTTCGTCAATGAAGACCGTGGCGAAAAAGGGGATGGAATTGACGTCGCCAAGGCCATGTCCAAAGCGGCGAGTCGTAACGCGGAAGTACGGACCACGGCGGAAGACGAGACGATCGCCCAACAAGACGTCTACATCACACGAAGCAATCGCCGACCTCAGGTTACGATCGAAGGGAACCACAGTCGCCAGGATCTTGCTGATTCCTATGTGGATGCTCCCGGGGCCAGCTTCGGAGCATCACCTACCAGCAGCTCCAACCGTTCCTTTCAAGGCGAGTATGGAGTTCAAGTGCGCAAAGTCCTTTTCAACGATGAGATTCGCAGCGGAATGAAAGCTGGCAAGGAATCCGTGATCGCAAGTCGCTTGGATACGAGATCGGTACAGTTGGACGCGATGGAAGATGCCGCCATTGCCTACTTCAATTACCTCAGCACCAACGACCTCTACGAGATTGAAAAGGAGAACCTTCGCCTCACGGAAAACAACCTTCAGCTCGCCAAATTACGGATCGAGATCGGTTCTGCCGAACCTTCCGAGCGCTTTCGCTGGGAACAGGACGTCGCTCGAAGCCGCGCGCAGCTTTTCCAGCGGGACTCGGACCGGGCCGACGCCCTTGTCGAATTCAACCGCATCCTCGGTGAACCGCGCGGCAAGAAGTGGGACTTTGAAGACTACGAGGTGGCCGATGACGAATTCTTCTTCATGGATGACGACATCAGCCCTCTGATCGAAAACATCCGCGATTTCGAAAAGTTCAGCGCCTTTCTGCAATCGCTCGCCGTCTTCAACTCTCCGGAACTGCGATCCTTCGAGCACAGCCTGGCGGCTCAGGGGATTCTGCTGGATCAAAATCGTCGCAGTTTCGTCCTCCCGGAGATTTCGGGCTTTGTTAGTCAAAATCGAACGGTGCTTGGAGCCAACACCCTCGACGACTATCTCAGCCAACATGAATCGTTGGTCGGCTTTCAATTCAGCATTCCTCTTTTTGAAGGGGGACGCCGTACGGCCGAGGTTGAACGGCAACGCTCCATCATCCGCCAACTGGCTGCGCAACGTGAGAATGCGCTCGAGCTGATTGAGCAACGAACCTACGCAGCGGTTCATGGCATTTCTGCAGCTCACCCGAACATCCGGTTCAGTCGTCAAGGCCTGGAAGCGTCTGAGAAAACCTACGAATCCATCCAGGAGAAATACTCCCAGGGTGCCGCGAGCATTCTTGATTTGCTGGACGCCCAGTCCGCCCTTCTTGGTCAACGTCAGGAAGCCGCGATCGCCACCTATTCCTATCTTCAGCAAATCCACCGGTTACAGCGAGCCATCGCCTGGTTCGAATATGAAAAGAGTGCCAGCGAAAAACGCGAATGGACGGAAGCACTCAAGACTTACCTGGATGATGGCAATCTGGAGAACTTCGAATTTTCCCCCGGCGTAAGTGTGCCTTCGAGCCCGGATTGGGAAGCCGCGATCATCGCATCCAAAAGCAAGACCAAATCCAGAAAGAACAAGAAATCAAAGTCCAGGGACGAGGGAACCTCGTCCGCAGGGGACACCGTGAGCGAGGACGTGGAACTCGGGGAAACCGGCTTCGAGTTTGTCGAATACGAAATCATCGATGCCAGCGACACCAGCGAAGAATCCTCGGACGCAAACGAGAATACCGAAGCGGTTACCAACAATGCTGAGATTGGAAGCAGTGCCGAGGATACTCCCCCTTCCGAAACCCCGGAACGGGGACGCCGATCCAAACTGGGCCCTCGCAACTCGCTCGCTATGGAAGACGATCTCGACCTCGAACCGGTCGAATTCAGCGAAAGCTTCTCTCGAGTGCGCTCGATGTTTGGGAGATCCGCAGAGAAAACGCCGATCGAAACTTCCGTGCCTCAGAACCATTCACCGGTTGAGCCAGTGGAACCATCGCCCATTGCCGAGGTCGAAGTCGTCTCAACTCCACCGGCAACCGAAGTCACGTTTGACGCCATTTCTATGCCGGCAGCGACACCAACGAAAAAGCAGCATCGCCGTATCGGTGGGCTGGTCCGGAGGCGACGATGACAAAATCGTCCTAAAGCACTACTCTAAAACTTCCGCGATGGGAGGCGAGCGTCTGACTCCTCAAGTTCGTGTTTAAGTTGGCCCTTCAAGGCCTGAGCGATCTCAGGTTTCTGCGCTGCCAGATCATTCTGCTCTCCGAGGTCCGCTTCCAAATTGTAGAGCTCGACTTGATCGTCCTCGTAGAAGTGAATCAGTTTCCAGTCTCCATCACGAATCACCGAATGGGGCCGAGTCTGGCTTGTGACATAATCGCCGATCCCAATCTCTTCCGGGCAGGTTTCAAATCGTCTCTCAGGATGGTAGTAAGGAAAGTGCCAAATCAAAGGGTGGGAACGTTCGATTGCAGCTTTAGGGTCAATCAGGAGCGGCACGAGACTCACCCCGTCAATCGAGGCGTCCGGCGCATCAACACCCGCCACTTCACAGAAGGTTGGCATCCAATCGCAACCGTGAACCGCCGCATCGCTCACGACACCCTGGGGAATTCTCCCTGGCCAACGAGCCATCATCGGAATGCGAATCCCGCCTTCATAGAGGTTCCATTTGCTACCTCGCAGCGGAGCGTTGGTAGTGTAATTGGGATGCCCGCCATTGTCAGCCATGAGGACCACGAGCGTTTCCGATGCGAGGCCGGATGCATCGAGTGCTTCGAGAACGCGCCCGACCTGATGATCGAGGGTTTCGACCATGGCGCCATAGGAAGCGCGAATCTCGAATGCGCCTTCTGGAAGCCGATCACGGTATTTTTCGATCAACCACTGACATCGGGAATGAACCGGATCGTGAATGTAGTAGTGAGAGAGGTAGAGAAAAAAGGGATTCTCTCGCTCTTGACTCAGGAATTCGATCGCTTTGTCCGTCAGGGTATCCTCTGGAAAGACTCCATCTGGCACAGGTTGATCACGCAGTCCTTTCTGCTTGCGATAGGCGTAGGGATGAGAACCAAAGTCTGAGTCTCCTTCATCGAAGCCCTGTTGAAGGGGGCCATGAGTCGGTGACCAACCCAGGTAACCCTTGTAGTGTTGATTCACATGCCATTTCCCGAAAAAGCCGGTTTCGAATCCGGCGCCGCCGAGCGCCTCTCCCATCGTCTCGTCCTCGAGGCTGAGGTTCATGGTAAACGGCGGTGATTGTAGCGGCACTTTCACGTCGGTAAATGCCTGTGCCCCGGGTTTGTCTTTGGTGACAAACTCGAAATTGAGACGTGCCGGGGTCTTGCCGGTCAGAATCGCCGCCCGTGAGGCGGAGCAGATGGGAGCCGGGGCGTAGGCTTGGGTAAATCGAATCCCCTCCCCGGCAAGGCGATCGATGTTCGGGGTATCATGATAGGGGTGGCCGTAGCACCTGAAATCGCTCCACGCGACATCATCCGCGAGAATGAAGACGATGTCGGGCACCTCCGCTCGAAGCGATACCGTAAGCAGAATCCAACCCAGGAACCATCCCGCGAACTTCACAGAATCGCTCCGGGTTCATAGGTCTTCGCATCGGGATAATCCTGACAGAGCTTCTCAACATTCGCGACAAACTCCTCAACCTGAGCTTTGGCCGAGCCCGTGCGAGAACGTCCCCTTTCGAGAATCTTGTCGAGATCGGCCCGTGACATGCCAATGCGTTCATCGTTTGCCAATCGTTCAA
>JBCDHN010000315.1:0-4786 GCA_038749915.1 Verrucomicrobiota bacterium
ATAAATTTTACGCATCCCTAACAGGATAACCACTTTCTGAAAGTACAAGCAAATAGTTTAGAAAATACATCAAATCAATATTGATGCACTACTAGTCTGCGTCTATCTCCACCTCGTAGACAAATCTGGCAATTTCCACGCCACTTTGAGATGGTTGGATGCGGCGATAATAACGCCGGGTCTCGGCATTGGGGCGGCCAAAGTTGGTGGTGAGGTCCACGTAAACCGTGGTGGGTGAATTCAACCGATTGTCGCTGCGGGAGTTGTAGTTGGCCCGAATCGAATAGCGGCCGGGCAGGGCTCGGCGAACGAGAAACTCTTCCGGGCCGTAGCCGCCCATGATATCGCCCGTCAGCAAATCTCCGGTCCGGGTAATGGGATCCTCGGGTTCGGGATAGGAGTTGGCGGGATCGAACACCACCAGATCGATGTCGGCAAGATCCGTATCCCACGTCATCACGATCCGCAGATCGACCGGAAAATGCCGCTGCAACTTCTGTTTGAACTGGCTGGTGTCAATTTGCACCGTCTGGTCGGCCAGCAGTGCGTTCCACTCGTTGAGGGCGACCTCGGCAATGTTGCCATGGTGATCGGGCCAGGGGGTCTGGATGACTTCCCAAAGCAGGTCAGCCGCTTTTTGCGCATTGCCTGTTTCATAGTGAGCAAGGGCCAAATCGCGCAACGTTTGAGGATCATCTCCACGCAGTGCAAAAATTTGCTCAAAAATCTGGAGCGCTTCACTGCGCTGATTCAAGGCGCGGAGCCGGTATCCCAACATGCGCAGTAGCTGGACGTCGTTGATTCCCAGTTCCGCGATGTTTGAAAGGATTCGAAGCCCGGCCTCTTGATAGCCCCGCCGGAGAAAGAGATCGCCCGCATCCACGTAGAAAAGTGGATCCCGGATGTGGAGTTTCTTGAGTTGGAAATACGCTTCCTCCATCTCTTCAAGACTTGAGCGCGAAGCGATTGTTTGCAGAAAAGGAGCGTTGGGAGTCCAGTCCGCTTTTGGTCCCTGAGCCTCATCGCGGTTCGGTTCGTCGGGTGTGTCTTTTCCGGTTGGAAGGGGAGGAGGGGGAGCGAAACCTCCACCTCCGCTGTCCCCGCCAAGATCGGCAAACGGATCATCACTCACGTGCCGTCGGAATCCGCGGTTCCTCTGAATTTCGTTAAAGCGTTGAATCGTCGCTTCGCGCCTTCGCTCGATTTCCAGCTTTTCCTGATAAAAGGCAATATAGCGTTCCTCGTAGCGATCCATCAGCGGTTGCAGTCTCGATTGAAGTTCGAGAGCATCTGCCAACCACACATTGTAGGCATCTTTTCCCTTCGCAAGATTCATCCATCGGACTTCGAGCGCCGTCGCTTCCTGGAGGATGGTCTGGGATTCGTCCAAATCGATTTTCATGAGTCGATTCTCGGGTTCGAACTTCAGTTGTTCCGCCAGAAATCGGGCGCCGTTGCGGGCCAGATAGACATTGGTTTGATCCAACCAGTCATAGTCATCCTCATACCATCGCTCTTTTTGTTCCAGGGAGTTATGGAGCCTGGTTAGTTTGGTTTGTACGGCTCCCTGGGGCAGGCGATTCGGAAACCGGTTCTGGACTCGCAAATGGTAATCGGCCAGGAGGTTGGGTTCGCTGGCCGGAGGCGGGATGAAGTTGTTGACGTAGTCTTCAATGCGATCGAGCACGAGGAACGAGCTCCGACTCGTGACAATTCCCATGCGCTCAGCCTCCTCTGGCCACGCGTTTTTGTTTTTGGGCATCGCCCGGAACTCGGCCAGCTTCTTGCGTTCCCAAAGTCGCTTAGCCAGATCGTCAGAACGTTGCGGGTTGCGAACGGAAATCTGCACTTCGTCTTCTGCTTCTGATCCATAGCCAAAGGTCAGGGTGAGATGATCCCGGCCCGGTAGAACAACACCGCTAACGCCCTCTGTCGACAAATCTGCAGGCTGTGAGGGATAGAGGTTTCGAATCGCGCCACCCTCTCGGAATCCCAAAAAACGATACTGCTGATTGAGCAGTGCTGACAAGGACTGGGTATGATCGAGCTTGCTCAAATCAATGAGATTGCCTCCCGACTGCAACGCGATCCAATTCAGTTGATAGTGGTTGGTTAGGCGATGCCCGGAGCGGATCACGTAGATGGGAGCAATTCGCGGATCGATTCCCGAGCTGCCGAAGGTTGAAAGCCCATCACCAAAAAGCAAAAACTCATCGCAATCATAGGTCGCCAGATTCACGGCGGAATAGCGGCTTCCTCCATCAAACTTGGTATGGAGAAGTTCGTCGCGGAGAGGCTCCCACTGCCCGTCTTGAATCCGGTGAGGCATCGGGCTGCTGACGTCTTCTCCGACCTTGACCACCATCAGCTCAACCTCTCCCAGGGCTTTCAAATAGGCTCCCAGCAACAGGACCTCCCGCTCAACATCCCGATACATCGACGACGTCGAAACATCCCAGAGCACTCCGATTCGTTGAGGCCGTGGTTTGGGTTTGGGAGCCCGGTCTTCGATCAGGTGGCGCAGATAAAAGTAGGTCTCCCCGTTCTCGGCCGGTGAGGTAAAGACCTGAGACTGATCCGGTTGACTGATCTTCAGTTCCAATGGAGGCAAGGCCCGAAAATCCGGCATCGAGAGACTCGCTTGATAGGCGTTACCATTCTTCTGAAACTGAAGGGCCGGGAAATCACTCAGTGTCTGGAGGGGAGGAGCTGAGGTATTCCGAACCTTGACATCGAGCTCAAACATCCCAACGCGATCGCGAAAGCCGAGTGGAAGCGCAAACTCGAGCCACCGGCCATCGAAACTGAGCGGAATCTCCTGTTCATAGCGAATCACCGCGATCTTCTGCTTCTCGGGTTCAATTGGAAAGACACTCAGCCGATAGCGTTCTCCGTCGACCCACTCCACCACCCCGGGATCGATTCGCCAGCGCACCAGTCGATCAAAAACTGACCGCGCCAGATCCTTGGCCACCATCACTCCGTCGCGGAGCTTGCCGTTCACGCTCATTTGAAAATCGGAAATGGTCGCTCCCGGTGGGATCGCAAAAATGAGGTCGCCTTCAAGCCGTTGAGGAGTTGAATGAGCAAACGCCAGTTTTAGCGTCGTCGTAGCGACATCTCCGTCGATTTCAACCGTCGCCGCCAGATGATCAATGCGAACTTCTTTTGATTGGCTGCGAAATCGCCCTTTCAGCTCAGCTTCAGGATAGGATCCAAATTGAGCAGAAGCCGGTGAAACCAGGAGCAGGAGCAATCCTGACCAAACGATACTTCCTGTAACCTTCATCAAATGAGCTTGGGGGTTCGTCATTCTCATGGCAAGACTGCAACAACCTGAGAAAGCGTAACGGCTGGCTGGAGGATTTCTTAGTTCTACTTTGTTAGATTTCGGTAATGGTGACTTTTAGTCGCCAGAAAGTCCGGGAATTTCCGGTGGCGACTAAAGTCACCACTACGATTTCCACCGTGATTCTGAAATCTACCAAAGTAGAATTAGGACGAAACGCGAAAAGCCCGGTAGCGCATTGTGCGAGTGACAAGCCCCTAAGAAAGCGCCATGAATGAGTGAACAAACCCTGATTCATGCAATCGATGCCTCGATCTTTTCTCTTTCTCATGTTGTTTCTGGCGGGAGCCGTTCCTGCAAGCGCCCAGAACAAATCCTGGACTCCGCCACCGGTGCTCGAAATTCAGAAGCTCATTCCGGACAAACCGGCTGAAGCAGCGGCACTGATCCGAAAGTCCTGGGGAACCAAAACGCTGACAACCAAGGCGCTTCGGATCGAAAAAACGACGGTCCTTTGGGCAAGCTTGAATGAGAAGGCGGTCTCGGTCGTGAACGTCGGATCGGGAGAGGTCATTGGTGAAATGGCGACGCTGAACGACGATGGACTTCAGGCCCTGACCGTTACGTTTCCGAACGGAACGTTGTTCGACTACCAACTGCGAATTGGCGACAAGGTTTTGGGGGGTGGAGCGGTTAAGGTGGAGCATTACGACTACTTGCCGGACTCCCTCAAACAAGCCGGTGTCCCGCAGGGGCAGGTTCATCGTCATGCATGGAATGACTCGAAAATTTTTCCGGACACCTTTCGCGAGTATCTCGTCTATATCCCGGCACAGTATGATGGCTCTGAGTCTGCCGCCCTCATGGTGTTTCAGGATGGTCTGCGTCATGCCGATCCCAACGGAGGCCTTCGCGCTACGGTCGTATTCGACAACTTGATCGCCAAGGGCGAGATGCCGGTTACGGTCGGCGTGTTCATCAATCCGGGGCGCGCGGCCACTCAAAAACCGGGAGAGAAGCCCCGAAATCGCGGCTTCGAATACGATTCGCTTGGTCCGGCCTACGCGAACTTCCTCTTGCAGGAGATCCTTCCTCAAGTGAAAGCGGATCACGCCCTGAAAATCAGTGAAGATCCTGAATTGCGCGCGATTGCCGGTGGATCAAGCGGAGCCTCCTGTGCCTGGACCGCCGCTTGGGAGCGACCCGACCAATTCGGCAAAGTGCTTGGCTGGGTGGGTTCCTTCGTCGATCTCCGAGGAGCCCATGCCTATCCGCCCCTGATCCGCAAAACGGAACCCAAACCAATTCGAGCGGTTTTCCTCGCCGGGACGAACGACCTCGACAATCGGTTCGGCAACTGGCCTCTCGCCAATCGGCAAATGGAAGCGGCCCTTTCCTATGCGAAATACGATTTCCAATATCGCTGGGGCCCTTGCTTTCACGGAAGCAAACACGCCTCAGCCGAACTTCCTGAAATGCTGCGCTGGCTTTGGCGGG
>JBCDHN010000316.1:0-4774 GCA_038749915.1 Verrucomicrobiota bacterium
GCCGGTTTCGCGGGCCCAGGCGTTGGAACTGCGGGAGTCGCTGCCGCTGGTTTTGCGGGCTCGGGCGTTGTAACCGCAGGAGTCGATGTTGCCGGTTTCGCGGGCCCGGGCGTTGGAACTGTGGGAGTCGCTGCTGCTGGTTTTGCGGGCTCGGGCGTTTGCACCGCTGGGGTCGGTGTTGCCGGTTTAGCAGGCTCGGGAGTCGGCACCGCTGGAGTTGCTGGAGCTGGCTTTGCAGGCTCAGGTGTTGGAACAGCGGGAGTTGCTGCCTCTGGTTTATCAGGTTCGGTCATGGCTACAGAAGGAGTGTCTGGTTTCTGAGGGGCAGCGGTTGGTAAGGAAATGTTGGTGGATTGCGGCGTTGCCGATGCAGGTGGAGTAGGTGCGGCAAGTGCACTACGGGAAGAAAGCAAGGCGCTCTTCCGGGAGGTCTTGGAGGCCCGAGGCGCGGTGGTGAGAAGAGCAGAAGTCTTGGCAATGGAGGATGAGGACGCCGCGCCGTCGGAAGTCTCGGAAGCGTAGCGAGACCTCGGGCTGGCGGTTTTCTCCTTCAGCGAACGAGGAGGTACTGGAAGAGCGAATTTGGACTTCATAGGTTTGAGAGGGGAAACGTGGTTGAATGCGGACCCCGCGAGAGCAGGATGTATGCCATAGCCCTCTTGTCTGTCAATCCTCTAGCCTTTGAGACTCTGGAGAAAGGCTACCAAATCTACCAATTCCTGGGTGGTCAGCGCAGCCGCCAACCCCGGAGGCATCAGGCTTTGCTCCAATTCCTCGCGTTTTTCCAATGCGTTGGCGGGAAAGGCCTGACTCACCCCTCCGGGCAATCGAAGGGTGACTTCGGTGTTCGTTTCGCCCGTGATGTAGCCGCTGAATGCCTGCCCACTTTTCGTGGTGAGGGCCACTCCGTGAAATCCATGGCTGATCGCGGCGCTCGGATACAGAATTGCTTCAAACATGGCTTCCTTGGAGAGTTTGTTGCCGATTTCACTGAGATCAGGACCAAAATCGATAAACTGCCCGTTGACCTTATGGCAGGTCATGCACGCGGCCTTGGAGTAGGCGGAGGCTCCGTTTGCTGAATTTCCTTTCATTTGTACCAATTCGACCATTGGTGGCAAATTTTCGACACCTTGGGCGGTGGGAACCGGTAGCGCCTTGGCGGCCGCGTTGCGAATTCCTCCATCCGCGCTTTGGGAAAGGCTCAGAGCGGCGACCGGCTTCAGCGCATCGCTAAGTTGGTCCTTTTGCGCGAGATTCAGGAGTTCACGCCCGCCTTGGCTGGAGATCGCGAGAGCGCGGACGATGCTGAGCTTGATCGAGGGGCTCACTTCCCGTCGCTTCAACTCTCCGGCCAGAAGGGAGGTTGCCGACCGTTCGCCGGTCTTGCCAAACGCCGTGGCAATGGCCTCGGCCTGGGCAGAGTCATTGCCGCGGAGGATTGGAAAAACCGATCCACGATCGCTGAGCAAGAGTCTTGCTGCAGTGACGGCTTCCGGGCGGTTCGGATTGGCGATGATGTATTCGACCAACTCGTTCCCAAAGCCGCGAAGATTCAGTTTGGCTGCCAACTCAACAAACGCGGCCTTTCCGCGAATCGGACCCAAGAGGGAATCCAGGCGAGCCTGACCACCTTCAATCGTTTGGATCTGATTTGGTCCGATTTGGCCCGCGGCAAAGATGGCGGCGTCCGATGAGGCGGTGAGAAAGATCCTTCGATAGGCTTCCGTCCGCTGTTCCTGATCAATGAAGCTCAGCTTCCGGAGATGCTTGAGCGCATCCGGTTTGGGCGAATTTCCTTCCAGGTAGTTTGCAGTGCGCCAACCGGCCTTGGAATCGCGAGCCCTCCACGAAATGTGATGATAGGAAGCGGGCGGCTCGCTGTTAATGTCCTCAAAAGCGGCCCAGCGTGCATCCCAGTGCAGATCTGCTCCGATCCCGAGCGCTTCAAGCCCCCATCGATCTCCCGGCTCGAGATTTTGGGCCAGTGTTGCCCAGATTCGGTTCGCCCTCAGGCTATCGTTGAAGCGAAGAGCAATAGCGACCTCTCGGCGCACCTGGGGATCGCGATCATTCGCCAGCTTCGCGCAGGCATCGAGAGCCATGTCGGGATAGAGTTGGCGAATTGCGCGGAGGGCGACGATGCGAAGATTGGGGTTCGCGTTGTCCAGGGCGTTCGTTGCTTCGCGAGCATCCAGTCGAGCAAGGAGCCAAAGAGCGCGGGCCCGCAGGTGCGTCGGATAGATCGGATTTCGGAGAGTCGAAGATAACGTCGGTCTCATTCTTTCTCCTTGCTCCGTTGCCATCCTCCAGTGCAGATATCGGGCAGATCCATTTCCGGATTCAAACGCGGGCGGAAAATCTGCGCGTTTGTAGCTCTCTTTTCCCGGAACGGTGACCCGGTAGATTCTTCCGCGCTCAAGATCTCCCATCCCGTGTCCGCCAACACCGGGATCATACCAATCAGCGACGATCAAGGATCCATCAGGCGCAACGCAAACGTCGCTGGGGCGAAACCAGCGATCGGTCGTGTTCTCCAAGATGTTGACCATCTCTGCCGAGTAGCCTGCGCCGTCATTCTTGGTGACATAAGTCCGCACGACGTTTGGACCGGCGTCACAGTGGATCGGCTGGCCGTGAAAAATCTCGGGAAGCAGGTTACCTTCGTAAACGCAGATTCCGGTGGGAGAACCCGCTCCGGTCTGGATGAGGTTGGGAACAACGCCAGGATCGTTGAGATGCCAATGCCGCAGAGGGACCTCTGTCTCCAAATTGGGACGCGGATCACGCCAGCCTGCGCGGGTCTTTTCATCCTTGTATCCGTAGTTCCCGTACTCCATCACGTAGTTGATGCGAACGCCTTTATTGCCGTCATCGTCGTTGTCGCTTTGCCAAATCGTGCCAAAGGAATCGACGCAGGCTTCCCAGTTGTTGCGGAAATTCCAGCCTAACGTCTCTACTCCGCTGCCATCGAGTTCGCACCGAAAGACCATGCCCTCCTGGTACGGGAGGTTGCCAGCGCGAACTTCGTTCCCGGCTTTGTCGATCACGATCTTGCCTTCCGCGTCATGCAGCGCCTTTCCCGCGTTGCCAAAATTGAAATAGAGCCGTCCATCCGGCCCAAAGTGAAAGGCATGGATGCCATGGTCATGCTGCGCGCCGCTGATCTTGGTGAACATCAGTTCCTTGCTTCCTTTGTCCGCTTTGTCGTCGCCGTTCCTGTCGTAAAGGCTGAAGACATCATCGCCCGCGGAGATGATGATGCGATTGCCCAACACGCAGATGCCATGAGCGGAATCGATATCCGTGCCTTGATAGAAGACAGTTGATTTGTCTGCCTTTGCATCGCCGTTGGTGTCTTCCAGAATCACAATCCGATCTCCTTCGGGGCGCTTCCCTTTGTGGCGGCGATAGTTCACCACTTCGCAAACCCAGACTCGGCCTCTCGCATCCACATCGATAGCGCTGGGGCTGAGGATCATGGGTTCGCTGGCAAAAAGTTGGGCCTTCAGTTCAGGATGAACCTTCAGGGAATCGAGCGCTTCATCTGGTTTCCGATCCGAACTTGGTCTGGCAGAGGAAGGCGGTATTCTTGCGAGGGCAGCTCCCGGATTTTGATCAAAAACGTGAAACCGCACGGATGATTCGCCGCCCTGATCACTCCCTCCATTGTCGATTCCCCCACGTGCTTTGAAGCGCTTCACTCCTTTCGGAAGATCGTAGCTCAGCAGCGAATTCGAATGCACTCCAATTCCAAATGCGACGGATTTCCCAGCGACCTTGAGCGGGCCGCCACCCGCGTTCTGGTTCACCCTGACTTTACCCCAACCGGTGGTTGCGCTCCTCCACTTCAGGTCGGTTAACTTCTTTTCAGAGCCGTCTGCCATGACCAGTCGAGGCTCGCACCAATCCGCCCAATCGAAGGCGTAGCCGCCGTCATCAGAAACTGCGAGGTAGAGTTCCTTGCTGTTTGCCGGCAGCGCGATGTCGATTTCCACGGCATGGCCTGGAGTCTTTTCATTGATGACTTCTGATTCAAAAAGCGGCTTGAGATTGGGGTTGGCGGGCACCGCTGCTTTTTTCTCGGCCGGCATTCCTTTTTGTTGGCCTCCGTGCTTGATCGCGTTGGCTTCCAGTTCCGCTTTGGTTGGACGCTTGGACTCGACGCCGTTTTCCGGGATCGGCAGTTTCAGTGTCCAAGCCACGCCATTGAGCACGGTTTTGCGGAAGTTGTCGTCTTCCCAGTTCCAATGGTAATGTAGCCCGGTGAAACCAAAACCCCGACCGTTCTTATAATCTTCATCGCGTTGGTAGACCCAGGCCACATGCTGCGGATCCTTTGCCGCGACCGCTTTTCGCACGGTTGGATTGCCGGAGTGCGGGCCGTCCGGGCGTTTCATCGTCGCATCCGGAGCTACGGCGCTCAGGATGGGCGTTACGCCCTTCATGTTCTCCTGAAACCGCATGTGGAAATACCACTCATCGTCGGCCTTGAAGGGCTTCACGCCGTTGGCCGCCTCATGGCCTGGAAACACCTCGAATTCCGCGATCCAATGGGGATTGACCGACCAGTTCTTCTCAAAATAGCCTCCCATCCACGCCATCATGCCTTTTCCGCTCGGACCGATCGGCACTTCGACGCCATAGTGCAGACAGGCGATGCCCGCGCCCGTTCGCATTACCTTGTCGAAGAACGGAACATGATTGTTAACGAGGTGACCGGCACCGCCTGAGCAGAAGAAAACGACGGAATCTGCGCCGTTGAAAAACTCCA
>JBCDHN010000317.1:0-4768 GCA_038749915.1 Verrucomicrobiota bacterium
GCTCGAAGCGCCTGATCAACGGACTGCTTCGAAACAATGCGATAATCGAAGTATGCCGTCATCCATTGGTCCAGATCCATGACGGATCCATAAACGCCACGATCACCAACGACACCGTTTAAAAAGTCTTCATCGTCTTCCAAATACTGCCACAGGATGCGGTTATAACCGATGGCTCGCTCCGGCACGGATCTCCAATTCAAACCAGGCACCAGGGCCGTGGTCATGGATTGAGGCTCAAATATCTCCGTCTTCAGGTAAGTGGCGAAGTTCACTCCGCTGGCCGCCTTGATCGCTGAAGCGAGGATCGCGTAACCAGTGTTGCTGTATTCTCGTTCTTCACCCGGCTCAAACCGAAGTCGCTTTCGCTCCAAATACTCGATGATTTCCACGTTTGTCGACTTCGGCTTCAAGAATTGAAATCCCGTATATTCCTGAAATCCTGCGCTGTGGGAAAGCAGATGGTGGAAAGTGACGTTGTCGTGAGTGAGGTCAGGAAGTAAGCCTTGGGCTGAGCCATGGATCTCGAGGCGACCTTGCTCATGAAGCTGCTGAATCGCAGCGGCAGTCATTGGTTTGGTAACGGATCCCAGTCGGAATGGCGTATGCGGACCAATCGGAGTCTGCGCCTTCAAATCGGAAAGCCCCACAAAAGTCTCATAGATGACCTTCTTGCGCTGAGAATCACTCACCAAAACCGCCATGCCCGGGGTGTTCTCTTCGATCTCGGCTCGACGAACAAAATCCGCGACCACCGAATCGATCTGCGCAGTGAGATCAGCCGAATGGGAACTCGTAATGAGTCCGAAAACCAAAGTTGGCAGGAGCGATCTCAACTTCATCAGGGCAGCTCTCGATTGGACGAAGAGACCACCCTCATCTTCAACATTAGCCCGCAGACTTTGCCCCAACCTGATCGGTAGAAGCCGTTGCCTCTTCGGTGGAGGAGTCCTCTTCCTTCGTAATCGGCAGCCGCCCGAAAAGATTGAGCTTCTCCGGCGGCGACATCACGATTTCCGTCCCCGCCGGGGTCTGCATTCTGCCGTAAACGATCGGCACTGCCGTAAAACAAATGCGATCCTCATCCACTCTGGAAATATTAATCACTGCCGCACAGGTTGAAGAAGTATCTACCTGAAGCAGCCGATTAAGTTGCAGATCAAAGTGAGCCTCCGGCAAGGTGTTGGCTGGGATCACATACTCGATCACCACATTGGGAAAATCCTCGGACTGTCCTCGCAAAGCCAACCCCGAAGGGAAAACGTCTTTGTCGCCGAGTTCTCGGATCCCGTAAATCCGATAGTCACCTCGGATGTAAGTGACCCGCTCCACTCCCACATAGTTTGTGACGTATTCACGTCGCAGGACCGAACTGATGGAACGAAGCCCTTCTTTGTCCTGGCTGTAATACAGATTGTAGAGATCGCGCGGCGTATTGAATTTGCCTCGCGGCGCTCCCGCCGGTGCGTAATCCTTCAATCCCTCAATTTTCTCGAGCTTGGTCAGGAGGTTGTAACTGAATGCCTTCTCCGGATGGCCGAAGACATACATGCAGAAAATCCAGGAAAAGGCGGTCAATGCGGTAAGGACAACAATCAAAACCGACCAGAGAAAGAGCCCGTCATCTTCTCCTTTCCCGTTGGAACCCAGCCGAACCTGCCTCGAAAAGGTGCTCCGGTCGCTGCTGAAAAAGTCCATCGCCATGACGTCAGAATTTAGGATCCGCAGCTGGATTCGTCAATCGGCTGGCCCTCGGTGCTTGCTCCACTCATTTCAAACGAGGTTCCGCATCCGCAACTTCGCGCCGCAAGCGGATTCTGAATTTTGAACCCGGAATCGTTGAGGGAATCCTCGTAGTCGACTTCGCTTCCTTTTAAAAACTCGACGCTGTCGGCCGCCACAATAAAGCGAACTCCCCCTTTTTCGACGATTTCGTCCGTTTCCCCAGCCTCGCCCACCTGCATGGTGTACTGCATTCCGGCACAACCGCCCCTCTCAACCCCTAGGCGCAGCCCTTTTTCTTCCGGGGAAACCCCTTTCTGAGCCAGAATTTCGCGAAGTTGAGCAATCGCGCTATCGGTGACGGTGATCATGCTGATTGGACGTAGGATACCGCTCAAAACCTAAAATTCCAGCGACAGTTCGAGACCCGGCAACGAATAGTCTCGCTTTTGAGGTGGTCAGAGGGCTGGAATCAACACGACATTACAAGATCCTAACTTTTGCCCGGGCCAATGCTGGCGTAATTTGCGTCAGATGAAGCCCTTTTTCCTGCTAGCGGCAATTTGTGTGATCGGCAATCTCTCGGCCGAAACCATCGTGCTCGATGAATCCTTTCACCACATTCGAAACACTCAAAAGCGGGAATGGAGCTCGTTCCCTCCCCTCCCCGAAGCAACTTCGCTGGAACTCGATTTTTCACTGAAGGATGCGGAGAAGTGGAAATTCCTCACCTTCCGTCAAGCCGAAGTCAAACAAACCTGGATCGTGAATCTCAACGGGCGGAAAATCGGCCAACTGCCCCGCGATCATAACGATTTGGAGCATCAATTGGAGTTGCCTCCCGGTTTGCTTCAAGAAGGCGACAACACGTTGCAGGTTTCCACCGCTTCATCCGCACCGGACGATATTCGAATTGGCAGTTTTGCGCTTCAATCTGAAGACTTGGAAGCCAGAGCCGGAGCCAGCGGATATGCCATGAGGGTGGTTGATGAGTCAGGAGAGGCTCTCCCATGCCGATTCACGATCGTGAAAGCGGATTCCGGAACCCTGGCGTTGCTGAGCGCCAGCTCAAATGACCGGCAGGCAGTCCGAACCGGGGTGGTTTATGCCCTGGATGGCAAGCTGAACATTCGCCTCGTTCCAGGTCGTTACCGGGTGTATGTCGGGCGTGGCTTTGAATACGAATTGCTCAAGCTGCCAATCGACATCGCGGCAGGTCAAATGAGTCTCCCGAAAGAACCGGTCACCCTGCGACGCCAGGTGCCGACCCCCGGGCTGGTGGCGTGCGACGCTCATCTGCACACCTACGAGTTCGCGAAGCACGGGGATTGCACTCTGATAGAGCGACTCATTTCGATTGCTGGTGAAGGAGTCGAACTGCCAATTTCCACCGAACACAACCAGCACATCGACTACGCTCCCGAGGCAGTTCGAATCGGAGCTTCAGCCTTCTTCACTCCAGTGATCGGGTGCGAGGTGACCACCCAGGAAGGCCATTTCAACAGTTGGCCGATTGAGAAAGACGCTACACCGGCTGAACACAAACTGCGCCCCTGGAAAGAGATCTTTCGCAACATCTACAAGACCCCCGGAGTCAAAGTCTGCATCCTGAATCATGGCCGCGACATTCATGGAGGCTTCACTCCGTTTTCACCTTCCCATTGGAGTTTGCGCAGCGGTAGTTTCACCGACGGGAGAATCCTGAGGGCCAACGGAATGGAGGTTCTCAACTCTGGAGCGACGAAGTGCGATCCGTTGCTGCTCGCCAACGACTGGATGGCGCTGGTTCGATCCGGAACACCCATCGCAGCGTTCGGAACAAGCGACTCCCACACTGTCAATTTCGCGATTCCCGGTCAAGGGCGCACCTACCTCCCAATTCCAGATGGAGATCCTTCCAATCTGGATGTTCATGCTGCCGCCGAAGCCGTCATCAACGGTCAAACCTACGTCAGCTTTGGGCTGCTCACCAAAATTTCCCACGAGGGAGAAAAAATCACGGCTTCGGTTTGGGGCCCGGATTGGACCCGGGCAGAAGAACTCACCCTGTTCGTCAATGGGTCCGCTCGTCGTAAATTCCGAATTTCCGAGTCCGAAGGAAACGCCGCAGGCAAGAAGTTTAGCACCACCTGGACCGCGACAGATCTGAAGGTGAAGCGCGGTCAATTCGTCGTCGCCATCGCCACCGGTCCCGGAATCACGGAAGCCTACTGGCCCATGATGCCTCCCTATCAGGCGGAGTCATCGAATTTCACCCCTTACGTCCTTGGAATCAGTCCCCCTATTTACCCACTTGGCCGATAAGGATCCTTTCTCTACATCCAACACTAACATGCAACTAAAAAGCGGCTTGATTCACCACGCGAATTGACGCAAATGAAGAGCCTTGGGGAAACGCCTTCCGCCATTCTCTGAAACCCATGCCAAACCGGTCCGTCGCAACTCTTCCTCCACTACTGCTGATCGCCTTGCTCCTCGTGCAATGTGCATGGCGGGAACCTGATGCGGAAGAAGGTGCCAAAGTTGGAGCGAAGACCGCCAGGAAGGCTGAGTCCCAAGGACTGCTGAACGTTCAGGAGGCATCACCAGATATCAGGGTGGATATTCGCTATGCCACGCGCATGAATGTCACCCAAAAGCGCCTCTATCCGCCCAACATGCCCGCCTACCTGACGGTGGACACGTCGCGCCGACTCGCTCGGGCCCAGGCAGAACTGCGCCAAAAGGGATACAGCCTTAAAGTTTGGGATGCATATCGTCCCCCTCGAGCCCATATGGCGCTCTGGAAAGCCGCTCCCGACAGCACCTATGTTGTCAAGCCGTCGCCCACTTCCTGGTCCCGGCATACTTTGGGCCTCGCAGTCGATGTCACTCTGGTTGATCGTAACGGTCAGGAAGTCCGGATGCCGACTGAGTTTGACGCGTTCACTCCCGCCGCAAGCTCGCGCTACATCGGGAGTGACCCGGTAATTCGCAAAAACCTTCAGATCCTTCAAACGGCGATGCGCAATGCCGGATTCAGCACCATCCCGAGCGAATGGTGGCA
>JBCDHN010000318.1:0-4758 GCA_038749915.1 Verrucomicrobiota bacterium
AGAACACCGCCCTCATGGATCGCGCTAGACGAGCTCAGAAGATCGTCGACAATCCGAGCAAGTACAAGATTTGCGAAGGTTGTGAGTCCATCGTCGCCGTAAAGGTCAACATTTGTCCCAACTGCCACAGCTACCGCTTCGAGGGTAACCAGCAATCCGTCGTCAAGCAGGCAAAAGCTCTCGGTTCTCGCGAGCAGCAGTCAGTTGTGAGCGAAGACCTCCTTTGAGCTTCTCGCTAGTCAGTGGGCCGTAGAGAAGAGGTTGCTTTCGGCTCAAGCGACCATCGCTGGTCGCAGAAAAAGGCACCAAAGGGGAGTTCCGGATCCCACCGATCTTCTCATCGCTGTTGAGGATCGGATTCAGCTAGAAGTCTTTCCTGAGCGATTCAATCTGGTTGAGTATGTTTAACGTTGTCCTGGTTGAACCGGAGATCCCCCCCAATACCGGAAATATTGGTCGGTTATGTCTCGCAACAGGCTCAACCCTTCATCTCATCAAGCCTCTGGGTTTTTCCCTCAGCGACAAGGCACTGCGAAGAGCCGGCCTGGATTACTGGCGCGAAGTGAAGCAGCAAATCTGGGATTCGTGGGAGGATTTTGAGGATTCTTTGCCTGATTCTGCCCGTTTTTTCCTATTTACGACCAAAACAGAAAAAAAATATTGGGGTCAGGATTTTTCCCCTCAGGACTACCTGATTTTTGGGAGAGAGACAAAAGGTCTACCAGAGTCACTTCTTCAGAAAAATGAGAAGAAGTGCCTGACAATTCCTATGGAAAACACACGGAGCCTAAATCTGGCAACGGCCGTGGGTATCGTTCTTTATGAGGCGATTCGTCAGAATTCGTGACTTTTTGTCAGGAAGTTGGCGTCTCAGTTAGTATCACTAGCATATTCCCAATTTGTGGATATAATGTGAAGAACTTGTTGGCAAGTGACGTAACTACGCGTTAGTAACGATCCTGCCAACGGCATCAATTCGAAAAACTATAAATTTAGGAAATGTTAAGTTTTCTTCTTGCATAGTTTATCATACCTACTATAATTGCCCCGACGCACCACAATAACCGAACCCAAAACAGGAGTCATAGAATGGTAGCACCAAGAGCAAACTACGGGATCACCCGTATCGACCAACCAGAAAAGAAGAACCACGGATTCTACGTAAGAATCACTCATCGTGGAAACACCCACCAGAAGTACTTCCCAGACAAGTCGTCGGGCGGTAAGACCAAAGCCCTCAAGTTGGCCAAGGAATACCGGGATAAGCTTCTGGCGAAGATGCCTAAGTACAAGCAAGAGATGGCAGCTCGTAAGAAGCGCAAGGCTTTGAAGAGCGGCGTCACTGGCGTGACCCACGTGGTCAGTAAAGTAGGCGAAAACAAGCAATATCAATACTGGCAAGCCGCCTGGGCTGATGAGAATGGCAAACGTCGCACCGCCAAGTTCTCCATCAGTCGCTACGGGAAGGAAAAAGCCCTGGATATGGCCATCAAAGCCCGCCAGAAGGCCCTTCGCGCAGTCGGTAAAGCTAAGAAAGCTGCAAGCTAGCCCGGATTAGCCTGCAGAGTGCGTTAACTTTATCTGATCTTGAAAAGTCGGCTCCCTGGTCCCCCGGGGAGTCGATTTTTTTGTGTACGAGAGTTCAGACTCAGGATGAGAATTGACGGAATCTCCGCCGATAAGAGCTAGTTTGCATTGCCCATCAATCCTGACCCGCTTTCCTGTTTCCGCGGTGTGGGTAAACACAGAACAGCTTCCACCAGCAAGGCCAACGCCATCGTGATGATGAAGGCGCGCCAAATTTCGTTGGCCAATGATTCGCTTCCTCCGGCTTCATCTCGGATCAGCTGATAGTCGAGCCCGGTGAGGACCTCTGCGAGAACGTCCTCATCCAGAGTTGTTGCCTCAGCCTCAGACTCGGGCCAATTGGTGGCTCTTAATCGATCTCCCGATTCAAACGCGCCGGGAAGCAGTTGAAGATCGGAACTGGGAACCTGACTTTCTGCCGTTACGAGCCGCTTCCATTCTCCAAAGCCAAGTACGTCGTTGCCTGCTTCGACGATCTGCGCACTCGCCAGCCCGTTTGCGCCAGCGGCCAAGGCCCTCTGAAGCATGACGTAAAACACGACACCCTCTCTCGCCAAGGTGGAATGGGTGTTTTGCGGCAGGATTCCGCAAAAATAGGCTCGCCCCCGATCTGTCGCAATCCGGCTGATAACCGCGACGTTCTCGTCAATCCTGGCCAGCGGACTGACCGATCCAGCAACTGTGCAATAACGAAGGATCTCCAACTCTCCAACGGGAAGAGCGTTTCCACTTTGGGTGTTTTCCAGGAGATCGGAATCCGGACGCCACCAACCCACCTGAATCGGTTCCTCATTGGACGAACGCTGCCACTCCCCCCATGTTGCCCCCAGGAACTCATGCGAGCCCAGGCGTTCCGGCGGAAAGAAAATCACGCTTCGTCCGGCATCGATAAAGTTCCGCAGTTGTTGAGCCGTAATGCTTTTTGCCTCTGGAAGTGGGGCTTGCCAAAGGATCATCGCGCTCTTTTCCCAGTCGATCTCCGCACTTTGTTCCGGCTCCAGGATCACCGTTTCCTGTCGCACCCCCATTTCCGCAGCGGTGCCGGCGGCAACCTGCATGGGCTCGAACGCCTGGCGATTCGCACTGACGATGGTCGTGAGGCGTTCGGCCGGCTCGCTGAAGACGAAGTAGGAAATGTTGTCCATTTGATTGCTATCGTTGGGCAATTCAATTCTCCCCCACCCCCGGGTGGTTTGAGAGTCGACCGGAAGAGCATAGCCCTGAAGCGCGAGTTCATTCTCGTTGAGATCCAGATCGAGAACGGTCCGCACCCCATTCACCACGAAACCAACGGGAACCGTGGTTGGCCCGGAGCTGGAACTGGAGCGGCTCACCTTTAAGTCGAGCAGGAGCTGGCCCTGGTCGATCCCTTCCCGGCGCGTCACGCTGGACAAATGGACCGACAAATTATCCTCCGCCAATTCAGGATAGGTCAGCAAATTGATTCTCAGCCCATCCAGCTCCGCTGCAGCACTTCGCAAAGCTTCCCAACGGCCGCCGTTTGGATCCCAGTCGTTCACCCGAAGATCCGAAAGGATCCACACATCCGTCCGACCGGCCTCGTTCTCCGTCATGAAATCGAACGCTCGCTGGAGCAGGGCCGGGATGTCGGCGTGGGTTGCCGTTCCACCAATGGTTGGCAAATCGAACAACGCCTTGGGCGAACTCACTTCTTCCGGCCGTAGTTCGACGCTATCGATCAAGACGATGCGCGACCCGCTCGCGGTCTTCTCCAAAAGCTGCTCAATTTTGCGCAAACCGGTTTCGCGTTTGCTTTCTCCGGTGCGGGTATCGGTTTGCTCCATACTGGCACTGCGATCCAGCAGAATAATGGTGGTGTCGGAGGATCCGCCCAAGGCCACTCCAAACCAACCGCTCGCGAGGGGGCGGCTGATGGCAAACACCAATCCCAACACCGCCAGAACACGCATCGCGAGAATCAAAATCTGCTTCAACCGCGCCATGCCCCGGTTCATGCGCTTGGCATTGAGCAAAAACTGCATCGCTCCCCACTGAACGGTGCGATGCCGATACTGGTTAATCAGGTGAATGATCACCGGAAGGGCAGCCAGCGGGAGGGCAAATAGGATCCAGGTTTGGAGAAAACTCATCCGGTGTGGGAAAGGGCGATGCGGCGTTTTCGCGATGCGCGAGTCGGCCAATCTTTTTACTTAGCGCGAAGTCGGTCAACGATCAACGACGTTTGAGGGAGAAACTTCCGTCGATTGTATGGCAGGAAAGTCACCGGATTCAGACAGACGAGGCGGCCCAATCCGGATATTCCTATCACACCCAAAATCTGCACACCTGCCCACCATGAACCGTTTCGCGCAATCCTCCCAAGTCGGTATTCTCAACCGTCTCAAATCTCCCAAATGGATTCCTGATCTTCGGCTCAAACGCGACCTGTTCTGGGGCTTCAGGGTAACTTGGAAATTCCTGAAACGCCACAAGGTCAAGAGCGTCACTTCGCTCATTCTTGTGGTTTCGACCGTGGTTTTTGCGACGTTCCCCAATGATCTGGCTTGGTTCAAAGCGATTCGCGGGGATCAAAGTCAGGAGCTTCGGGAAGTCGCCATGGCCATTGGGCATACCGGCAGCCTCGCCCAATACAACTTTGCGATCATCTTTGGGCTCTGGATGGTCGGCTTGGTGCGGAAGTCCCGTTACATCCAGCGCCTCGCGGTAATGGTTTTCGTCTCGACAGTTCTGGCCGGCTTGGTCTGCAACGTTTTTCGGTTTTCGCTGGGACGGCCCCGGCCGTTCACCAATGTTGATCCAGCCCAGTTCCAAGGACCGCAATTCCAAGCGCGGTATCACGGCTTTCCTTCGGGTCATACCTCCACCGCTTTCGGCACCGCTGTTCCGGTCGTTTCGGCCATGCCAACGGTCGGTGTTCCGGTCTTGCTCTATGCTGGCACGATGGGTTGGGCGAGAATGTATGACAAAGCCCACTATCCAAGCGATGTCTTGGTCGGTGCTTACCTCGGGACGATTTTCGGTCTCGCGGGCGGGTTGCCGCTCGCCCGGTCCGGTCGCCGGGCCAAGCGACTTCGGCGATTCAGCCAGGCTTCCGCCTAGTCCCAACCGGTCAACACACAACTCGTGTCAACCTGAGCTTATCGAAGGATGACAATGACTGAAGTTCCGCCGAGAGTCCTAATTGGCTTC
>JBCDHN010000319.1:0-4750 GCA_038749915.1 Verrucomicrobiota bacterium
CCACTCATCTTCACGGTTTTCCGGCAGTTTCAGAAGTTCTCCGGCGGCTCTCTCCGTCATTTCCGACTTTGGGAACGATGCCAGCTTCGCAAACGCAACCAACCGAACCTGCGGATCTTTGTCGGCTACGACTGCCGAATCAAAAAAGAGCTGAAACGCATCGGGATCGGTTCCCAACGCCTTAATCGCATTGCGCTTGAGGCCCGAATTTGGGGAAAGAAGCGCGTATTGATGCGTCTCGCGATCCAACTCATCCATTCCTTCCAGTGCCCAAAGCGCGTGAATCGCAGCCACGCCCGTTGATTTGACCTTTTCCCGCAAGGTAATGACCGCACTTGTATCGGCCCGTTCCACCAGCAAACGCTGGGCCATCGATCGCCAATGAAGGTTGTCGTTGTCTAGCGCCGCGATCAGCTGCTCCGTTGAGGCACCTTCCAGCGAGGTGATTTTTGATGGGACCGCCCCCTCGCGGACGAGACGATAGATCCGACCATGTTGCTTGTCGCGATTCGGGTTGACGTGCGCATTCCCAATTCCCCGCTCTCCATCATAGCCGCCGCGTTCGACTCTTGGGGTCGGATTGTGCTGAATGATGAAGTTGTACCAATCCGCGATCCAAAGATTCCCGTCCGGCCCGACTTCAGCCGCTACCGGCGAAAACCATTCGTCCACGCTCGCGACCAGGGAAAACTCGTTCTTTGCGACAAATCCGGCTCCATCCGGAGAAATCTGGAACCGCCCAACCAGATTTCCGGTTGGGCCGCACACGAACGCGCTACGGTTTTGCCAATCGGAAGGAAAATTCGCGGAAGTCGCCAGAGCATGCCCTGCTCCTGCCGTGTAGAGCCCAAAGGCATCAACCTGGCGGATGTTGGGTGTGATGGGATGAAAATCGGCCGAACTAGCGATCATTTTCGCGCTCATCCGCTTCTCGGTTCCGTAGACACTTTGCGGGATTCCACAGAAGAAACTGGGATTGCGATTCGCGGTCGAACCAAACGCATCTCCAGCGGCGTTGAAGCCGAGGCCCCAGGTATTGTTGTTGAATTGCGCCACGAACTCCAGTTCTGAACCATCAGGTTTGAAACGATAGATTCCCGATCCGAACTGCTTTTTCTCTCCGTTCATCTCCCCATTGAAGCTGGAATAGCCAACCGCTCCCCAAATCCAATTGTCGAAGCCATAACGCAAATTGGAGGGACCAGCATGGGTGTCTTTCACACCCCATCCGGAAAACATCACCCTCCTAACGTCAGCCTTGTCGTCACCGTCGGTATCCTTGAGAAAAAGAAAATCTGGGGCCTGAGCCACGATGATTCCACCATCGGCAAAAGTCAGGCTGGTGGGAATGTTGAGTCCTTCGGCAAAAACCGTCACCTTATCGCAACGGCCGTCACCATCGG
Source organism: Verrucomicrobiota bacterium (assembly GCA_038749915.1). Taxonomy (GTDB): domain Bacteria; phylum Verrucomicrobiota; class Verrucomicrobiia; order Verrucomicrobiales; family DEV007; genus JBCDHN01. The sequence continues at coordinate 1,404 of JBCDHN010000319.1, forward strand.
TATCCTCCAGGATCTTGATCTTGTCGTTCCCGCCTTGCGGCCGCACTTCATTCGGATAATCGACCGTCTCCGCCACCCACAATCGACCACGCTCGTCCCAAGCCATGTAGATCGGGTTGATGATGTCGGGCTCCGCGGCGAAAAGCTCGAGCTTCCAACCAACCGGGACCTGAGTGTAGTCGAGACTCGCCTCCGGTGAGAGTGGAAGCTGGTAGTCGAGTGGTTCCGGTCTTTCATAGTTGGGAATGTTGGCCCGCTTCTCGTATTTAAGAGGCGCCCGGTTTGCCAGAAAAGACTGGTAGGTTTCGGCTCTCGAATCACCAACTGACCAGATAATTCCCGACTTCAACAGAGCGTGAAACTCGGGTTGCGACCAAACGCGTTCGTCATGACCGCTTGCGGTGTAAAACACGCGTCCCATTCCCTCGTTCCGCACCCAGGTCCAGGGTTCAGGTTCGGTGTGAGGATCGCCCGGCATTGGTTCACGAACCTGAAGAACGGTCCGATCCCTGGGGTTGTGATTGATGTGGAAGTAGGTCTCGTCCCAAGCTTCCAATTTCGGAACTCCCTGCATCGCCGGATGGTCGTCCAACACCGTTGTTGGCGAAAAGACGCCGGACTGATGCGATTTGAATCTGCCACCCACCAGTTGATCAAACTCAAGGATGTTCTGGAAACACCAACTCGCGCTGTGCACCGGAACAAAGCCACCTCCTTCCTCGACAAACGATTTGAGATTCTTCCAATGAGCTCGCTCGATCGTCTTGTGGTTGCAATACATCAGCACAGCATCATACCGCGCAAGATGATCAGCGTCCGCGAAGGCGGCTTCCGGTGTGGTTACATAGTCAAAGTAGATCGCATCTGGCCCGAGAGCTTTGGCCAGCATGGGATAGTAGAGATTCGAATTGTGCTGTTCCGATTCGTGGCCCAGAAACAGGACGCGAATGGGGCCGAATTCTGCGCCGTTGGCAACCATCAACCAACTGAGTAGGGCAACGGTTAGATGAAATGATCTCATAGGGCGAATTGGTTCGAGGGGGTCGGGTGCTGATCGCAGACTGATCAACCGTCTCCATTCTACGACATTTTGCGAATCTGTATCAAGAATCAGCCAGACGATTAACGGGCTTCTGCATGTTAGTTCCTGGGTTTACGAATCCGATGATAAGGTGAGTCGATGGGAATCCCGCGATTGGGAGCAGATTCTTCGGGAAGCCCCTGGGCAAGGCGTGCCTTCACCTCGGCAAACTCTGGCAGTTTCGCCAGGTTCGTGAACTCGTGGGGATCGCTTTCCAAATCATAGAGCTCTTCGAAACCATTGGGATAGGCGATGTATCGATAGCGGGAGTCACTGACGGCATGGGAAGGCTCCCCCTCCCTTCCAAACTGGAAAGAGGTGAGGGAAAGACGTCCCCGAGCGGCTTCCGGATCATTCAATTGCGGCACCAGAGACAAGCCGTCGCATTGCGCGGGGATTGGGAGACCTGCGAGTTCACAAAGAGTCGGGTAAAGGTCCGTGAGCGTTGCCGGCTGACGGGTTTTGGAGCCATCCTGACTGAGATTCGGAGCGTGGATGAAGAGAGGCACTCGGGTGGACTGATCCCAGAGTGCAAATTTCTCCCAGTTCTCCTTTTCACCAATATGGAAGCCGTGATCGCTCCAGAGCACGACAATGGTATTCTCCCGCAACGGCGATGCATCGAGACCGTCGAGCAACCTTCCCAGCTGGTGATCGACGTAGCTGATGCTGGCGAGATATCCCCGCATCAGATGGGGCCATTGCTCATTGTCCATCACCCATTTGTGCCAACTACGACGCCCGTGATCGAACGCGTCCTCCAAATCGTCCTCCCGATGCTTGGGAAGCTGCACTGATTCTCCCGGATAGAGATCAAACCACTTTTGAGGAACCTCCCAGGGAATGTGGGGACGAAAGAGACCTACCGCCAGAAACAGGGGCTTCTCTTGCTCCATCTGCAACTGCTCCACTGCCCAATCGACCACGAGATGATCGCCATACGATTCTTCGGGCTCCTCCAAGACAGCTGCCCCAAAGTAATAGTTTTTGAGAGGACGTTTTCCGACGAATCCCTGACTCTGGGCAACCTTAAACTCGGGACGAGGCCAGTCGGCTGAAATGGGATCGAGCGGATCACCACGATAGGCATCCCAGGCATCCGGATCGTTCTGGGAGTCTCCCGGGGTCCATTGGAGCGTGTGAAAGATTTTCCCGCCTCCGACGGCATGATAGCCATGGTTTCGAAAGTGCTGAGAGAGAACCACTGCGTCACTCAGAACTGGCGATTCGTGCCGCCACCGTGGACCGTGGGCCCCAAACAGATTGCGATAGATCCCCGAAGTCGAAGGATGGACTCCGGTCATGACCGCCACCCGCGAAGGATGACACGCCGGGGCCGCGCTATGAGCATTGGCAAACGTGACTGAACGTTCTGCCAGTCGATCAAAGTTTGGCGTTCGCAGCCCTGGATGATGATCGAGCGGGGAGATGTAGTCGTTGAGATCGTCAATCGCGATGAAAAGAATGTTTGGCTTCTCCGCCGCGGGAAGCGCTGCGATTGAGAGGATCAGTGTGGAAAAGAATAGACGCATGGTGAGGTTTGAAGGTCGGTAATCGCGGATTCGAGAAAGATCTTGCTAGAACCAGCCGATTTTTATGATGAATTGGCCTTGCATTGATCAACCTTCAAACACGCTTTCTCGACCAAGTCGCGCCTGGTTCTCATTTCGGAACGGTATTTGACTATCTTCCGGGAATCTCGTTCTTCGCCAAGAACCAAGAATTTCAGCTGGTTGCCGCGAATCGGGCATTTTGGGAACGTCTCGGGTGCAAAACCGAAGCCGACCTCATCGGGAAGACAGATTTCGAACTGTTTCCTGAACGACTGGCTGAAAATTTCCGCCGCGATGACGAATTCGTCATTCAATCGGGAGAGCCCAGGCTCAATATCGTCGAACTATTCTTCAACCGGCAGGGACTACCCGATTGGTATTTCACGTCAAAGCTCCCGATTCATGGAAAATCCGGCGAGGTGATCGGAGTGATGGGAACGGTACAGAGTTACGCGAGACGCCGAGCCGCTATTACGGAAAATGCGCAACTCGATCGCGCCGTTGAGCACCTCCGCAGCCATTTTCGGGAATCGATCTCCATCCCGGACCTTGCCAACCTGGCGGCAATGTCAGTGCGACAATTCAATCGGCGGTTTCAGGAACTGTTCGGAATGAATCCACGCCTTTTCCTCGTAAAAACCCGCCTCCAAGCCGCCTGCGAAGAACTGCGAACCTCCGACGCGCAAATCAGCGAAATCGCGGTAGAACTGGGA
>JBCDHN010000320.1:0-4746 GCA_038749915.1 Verrucomicrobiota bacterium
GCGCCCGCGGCACCGACGGCGGGTCAATTCTTCGCCTACTACGATGGGGTGGAGTTTGATGTTTCCAATAGCATCGGCATGAGATTGCGCGCACACACGAATGGATCTGCGATCGGTGGGCTCGCTGGACACAGTCGGTATGCGAGTGGCAATGCTCCTGGCAACATGGTCGGCTGCATCGATGACCTGGGGATCTGGAATCGGGCATTGCGGGCCTCCGAAGTTGCGATTCTGGCGACAGCTGGCCAGGCGCCCGAGTTGACTCCTGTTGAAAGCTTTCGTGAGGAGTATGCGCTGGCGCCAGACGGGTCCGAGGATTTTGATGATCTATCTGAAAATGGCCTGCCCAACATTTTCTATTTTCTCTTTGGAATGGGTGATCCGGGGAATATCTCTCCTCCGAATCTGACGGTCGGTGCGAACCCCGAGGCTGGAATGCCGATCATCGAGCGGTCATTGAATGGAGCGATCACCTTCAGCTACGTTCGTCATTTGAACCAAACGGAGTTTGATTGCCTGGCAAAAACTTCCGGTGATCTGCTGTCCTGGGGTGATGTCGACGAGCCGACAACTCCGATTCGCCCCTCCAGCACAACCAGCACACCGCTGGACGATGATTACGAGATTCGGCACCTTCATTTCGAGAATGTTTCAACGCGGACTTTCTTCACCGTCGTCGTTGAGAGTTCCAATTGAGTGGGAGTCTTCAAGTTTGCATGAAATGCCTTACCCCTTTGAAATGTCCACAATGGGGCTGGCTTTGCGTGGTATTGGAAGGATCTAGCTAATTTGCCCGATGAAATTCCTGAGTCTCTTGTTGGTTTTCGCTTTTTGCGGTGCGACTCCCGCGTTGTGGGCGGACGATGAGTCCGAACCGAAAAAGCAGAAGCGCGTAAAAAAGGGTGCGAATTCACGTCTTCCAAAATGGCCCGATCCGAAGTTGAGTTTTGAGCTCCCGGAGATTGGGAATGCCGCGCCGGTCGAGGCATCCACGGATCTTTGGCTTCCGGTGGACTCGATGAAGAAGGGCTCAGCGATGATAGACAAAGCGGTGGTGAGCGGGCTTGCCGCCCATGATCAAACGCTGAATCCGCCTGCGAGTGATGAAGTGTTTGTCCGCCGGATTTATCTCGATATCGCCGGGAGGATTCCCACGGCAACAGAGACGAGGGCATTTCTCTCGAACACCGATCGGGAGAAGCGCAGAAAGCTCATCGACGAACTGCTCGTCAGTGATGGGTATCGCTCACACATGTTCAACTGGCTGGCGGACATGCTGCGGCATAAGTCGAGGGTGGGGCTCGGTCGCTTCGACAACTATGAACGGTGGCTCAAGGATCAGATTGCGGTAAATCGAAAGTGGAACGAGGTCGTTTCGGAGCTTCTCACCGCGGAGGGGACGCTCGCTTCCAGTGGGCCGACCGGCTATCTGTTGCGGGACGCGGGGATGCCGCTCGACAACCTTTCGAACACGCTGAACCTCTTTCTCGGAGCCAATGTCTCCTGTGCGCAGTGTCATGACCATCCATTTGCGGACTGGACGCAGAAACAATTTTATGAAATGGCCGCTTATTTCGGCTCGACGTATGTCAGTAGCCGGGATGCGCGGAAGATCGCGAATATTTTTGAGAAAGAGGGTGGTAAGCGTCCCGTAGGTATCGCCGTCGCCCAAAGCATGCATGCTGTCCATCAACTCGATGAGCAATCGCTGACGTTCCCAGAAGACTACATGTATATCAATGCCCGCCCGGGTTCGAAAGTGCAGCCGGACTTTATTTCGTGGGAGCAGGGGCTCGGACGGAAAACCGCGGGCGATGAATCCGTTTCTGAAGAGGAATTGAGAAAGAGCTTCGCGGACTGGATGACGGCGGAGGAAAATCCACGTTTCGCGGTCTCCATCGCGAACCGTGTCTGGAAGCGGGCCTTTGGGATCGCCGTGCAGGAGCCCGTGGAAGATCTGGATGATTTGGAGAAGGCGTCCAATCCCGTGCTTGTGAAGGGACTCGGGAAAGTGATGGTTATGCTGAAGTTCGACCTGCGGGAATTCCAGCGCGTTATTTTCAACACGAAGACCTATCAGGCGAAAGCCAACGCAACGCCCCCTATCGGCGAGATCGACAAGTACCTGTTTTCGGGGCCCGTCCTTCGTCGCATGACGGCCGAGCAAGCATGGGACTCGATCCTGTTCCTGAACGAAGGGCCGGAGGTCGATGACTACAAGGTCGACCGGTCGCACCGCGTCACTCGCTTCGACATTCCTTACGACCGAATGACGACCGAATTACTCGGTTCGACGCTGAAGGAAATGAACGGTAGGGGATACATGAGAATTGCGAATGATCTCGATTTCCCCGAAGGGGTGGAGCCGAGAAAAGTGAGGGGGTCTTATCTCGTTCGCGCTTCGGAGCTTGAGCAGCCGGCGCCTCCGAATCATTTTCTGAGGATGTTTGGGCAATCAGCCCGTGAACTGGCCGACGACTCCAGCCGCGAAGGCAATATACCTCAAACGCTGATGCTCATGAACGGCGACTTTCAATCCTTGCTCACAGGGCGCGATTCGCAGCTCATGCGGACAGTTTCCCAACACAGGAATCCCCAAGACCAGATCGAGGAACTTTACCTCAGTTTTTTCAACAGGAATCCAACCAGGGAAGAGAACGTCCGCGTCGAAGCGGCGATGAAGGATGGGGCCTCGCTCGGCGAATTGGTCTGGGTCCTGTTCAACACCCCGGAGTTCATGTTTGTTCAGTGAGATTCCAGATATAAAAGAATGAAGACACGCCGCGACTTTATCGAATGCTGTGCGCAAGCCGCTTTCGGCCTGACGGTGTTTCCAAGTCTTGCCAACGGGCAGGAAGGCCAGTCCGGCTATGGAAGTGCCAAGCGGATCATCTTCCTCAATGCCGCCGGGGGCATGAGTCATATTGATACTTTCGATCCAAAGGAAGGCAGTTCGAAGGGGCCCGCTGATGCGATTCCTACCGCCGCAGATTTTCAGGTTACCTCCTACCTGAAGGAAACGGCCAAGGTGGCAGACCAGATGGCAGTGATCCGAAGCATGTCCAACAAGATCGGAGTGCATGGGCCTGCGCAGTACTTTTTGCGTACTGCATTCACGCAGCGTGCGACGGTAAAGCACCCCAACATCGGGGCATGGGCCCAGCATTACCTCGGAGAGAGTGACGACACTTTGCCTTCATCCGCCTGTGTCAATACCGGCCCACGCTACGGGAACGGGTTCCTTCCGCCCTCTTACAGTCCGATCCCCATCCTCGATCCGGAATCGGGCTTGCAGAATATTCAGAGCGACGGTGGTGCCGAGAAACTGAAGGGGAGGTTGGGTCTTGCCCAGGAACTGAGTGGTGGATTCCTTTCGAAGTATTCAGACTCCAACGTGAAAGCCTACCGTGAATTTTATGATCACACCATCCGGTTGCTCCGCAGTGAAGATTTGGCGGCTTTTGATATCACGAGGGAAAGCAACGATATGCGTGAGCGGTACGGAGAGAGCAAGTTTGGACAGGGTTGTCTTCTCGCCCGTCGACTGGTGGAAGCGGGTATTCGTTTTGTCGAGGTGACAAGCGGTCAGTGGGACATGCACAAGAATCTCGAAGGGGAGATGGAGGTTGTGGCGCCGCCCTTTGACCAGGCCTTTGCCGCCTTGATCTCGGACTTGAAGGAGCGGGGCATGCTCGACAGCACCCTGGTTGTTCTTGGGACCGAATTCGGGCGCAAGCCGAGCTTCGATGGCGGCGGTCGCGGTCACTACCCGATTTGCTATTCCACCGTTCTCGCCGGGGCGGGAATCAAGCGAGGTTACGTCTATGGAGAGAGCGGTCGTGACGGCGCTCAGCCAGATAAGCCGGTGGAGGTGGGCGATTTCCACGCGACGATCGGATATGCCGCCGGGATTCCCTTGAAGCAGCCGCTCATTGCGGCGAACGGGAGGCCCTGGTACATGGGCGGTCGTGGAGCGGAACCGGTCATGGACCTGTTTGCCTGACTCCTGCCGAAACGAACCATGAAAAAACTCCCTTTCATTTTCCTCTCCGTTCTGCTTGTACATTGTCCTTCCTTCGGTCAATCGAACAGCAAGGGCCCCAACAGCCCGGTTGTCGTTGGCGTTATTGTCGACTTCTCCAAGGACAGGGATTCGGTGACTATTCTCCAGGAAGGCCAATACCATCGGGAGATTCCTCTTGGGCAAAAAACCAAGGTCTCGTTCGTCGGGATGCCCAAAAATGCCCGCGAACTGACGGTCGGATATGTGGCCAAGGCGTCCCTGAAGGGCGGAAACACCAAGTCTTTGAAAGTGACATTACCGGTGAAGGAATTGAAATCACTTGGAGAAAACCGGGCCCGTTATTCGATCGGGCAGATTCTTGAAAAGGCGGATGATGACGGCGACAACGAAATCGATTATGTCGAAATGAGCCGATGGATTTACCACTCGGGAAAGCACGGCCCCGATCACTTTGAGAAAGCCGATGCCTCGAAGAACGGAGCGCTCGACGAAGCCGAACTGGAGAACCTCCTGGCCAAAGTGACGTGGTGGCGTCTTTCCCGGAAGACGGTGGAGGAATGGATGTCAGCCTCGGATGAAAACGGGGATGGCTTGCTTGGCGAAGGCGAGTTCACCGGGATCAACGGCGGCGATGGACACATTGAGAGTCGATTCCGCCGAGCGGACAAAAGTGGGGATGAGAAATTGAGTCCGGAAGAAGTGGCTAGTTACCTCGCGGCGCA
>JBCDHN010000321.1:0-4732 GCA_038749915.1 Verrucomicrobiota bacterium
CCTACTGGTCCGCCATCATCAGCTACATCAATTTAACGGTCTGTTCGTTGGCGGTTTCGACCTTGACCACGCGATTTGTTTTTCCGCAGTTCAGTTTGGAAGGAACGCGAATCTGGGTCCTCGGCCTGGCTCCGCTCGGGCTGGATCGCGTTGTTCTTCAGAAATGGGTGCAGGCCATGCTCTGTATCGGAACGCTGACCACTCTTCTGCAATTGACCTCCGGACTGATGCTGCAACTGCCAGCTGTGGACATCGTTTTCTTCACCAGCTCCATTGCCCTGATCAGCGCCGGCCTTTGCGGAATTTCGGTCGGTCTGGGAGCCCTGTTTCCCAATCTGGAGGAGACCAACGCCGCCAAAATTGTCTCGGGTTTTGGCGGAACCCTCTGCCTGATTTGCAGCTTCCTCTACATCGTCTGTTTCATCAGCATGCTCACCGTCGCAAAAATCGGGTTGTTCCAGACCAAAGGCGTTGCCGAAATCGCATCGGAAGGCTGGATGCCGGGTGCGATCGCCGGCATCATCCTCTTAACGCTGGTCTTTGGCGGAGTTCCTCTCCTCATCGCAATGCGGCGAGTCAAACGCTTGGAACTCTTTGGGCCGCTTTCCTAGGTTGCACTTCGATACCTTATCGATCATTTTGGTCGAGAATGAAAATCTCCAAGAAGGCGGAATATGGATTACGAGCACTAGCGATACTGGCTGGCTCGTCTCCGCAAGGCCCCCTGCAAATTCAGGAACTGGCTGAAAGAGGAAAAATCCCGGTCAAATTTCTGGAACAGATCCTTCTCATTCTCAAACGCGGAGGATTGTTGCGATCGAAACGGGGAATTGGGGGCGGATATCAACTCAATCGCGGTCCATCTGAAATCTCCCTCGCCGAAGTGATTGAGCTGGTGGATGGAAACTTGTTCGAACGGAGAGAGCAAGCTGACGGCACCGGAATTGGCTATCAGGGGCTGAACGAATGCCTCGGGGAACTGAATCTGATGATCAGGGGCTATCTCAGCGAACAAACCATTGCGAGCCTGCTTCTCCGGGAAGAACCCGAAGGAATTCTTGCGATCGACATTTAGCCTTCGTCGTCGGGCAGGCTGAGCTGGTTGTTGGCCACCAGATTGCGAAGCCTTCCCTCGATTCGTTTGACCTCCGCCAGAAGAATCATGATCGCTCTGCCATTCCTTGCCGACGGAAATTCCTCCATCGCACTGTCCAACTCAAGCATCGCCTCCACCCGAGACGCCGCAATGGCCACGATGGTCTCGTTCCAAGCCTTCTCGTCTGAATTTTCCGGACGATTGCGCTCCAAATGATCAAGAGCCTCTCCAATTGACCGGAGCCGTTGCCGACAATCCTCGACAATACCAATATGCCGCCGAGCGGAAAACTCTCCGCTTACGGTGCTTGGATGGACGGTCTCGGAGCCTGCTGCCATAGCGTATGGCAGAAATTAACCGTGCCGAGACAAATTTGGGAAGAAAAATCGAGAAAAATTTCAATGCTGATCAGGCACTGAGTCGTTGGATGTCGGCTCCAAGGTCAATCAACTTGTCGTCAATGTGCTCATAACCGCGATCAATGTGGTAAACCCGGTTGATTTCCGTGACTCCATCGGCCTTGATCGCGGCCAGCAACAGTGCGGCCGAGGCTCGCAGATCGCTCGCCATGACCGGTGCTCCGCTCATCTTCTCTACTCCATGAACAATCGCGGTCGCGCCTTCCATTTGGATATTGGCACCCATCCGCGTGAGTTCAGCCACATACATGAAACGCTGGGGAAAAATCGTCTCGGTCACGACACTGATTCCGGGCGTGAGACAGAACAAAGCGCACATTTGAGCCTGCATATCTGTTGGAAACCCGGGATAGGCTTCCGTCTTGATATCTGCTCCGGTGGCATTGCTCCCCGGCTTCACGGTCATGGAGTCCCCAGTCGCCTCCACCGAGTGACCGCACTCCACAAGAACATCGGTAACCGCAGTGAGATGATCCGGTCTGGTGCGGCGTAGCGTGACTTCGGTCCCAGCCATTGCTCCCGCGACGAGAAACGTGCCTGCCTCAATCCGGTCGGGAATCACGGTGTGTTCGGCACCATGCAGTTCCTCGACGCCTTGAATCACGATTCGGGGTGTTCCAGCTCCTTCGATCCGAGCCCCCATGTTGTTGAGAAAATTGGCCAGATCGACCACCTCCGGCTCGGTCGCAGCTCCTTCCAGAATCGTTGTTCCCTTGGCCAGAACGGCAGCCATCATAACATTGTCCGTGCCCAAAACCGTGGACCCATGCTTCCCGCGCATATTGATTTCACTTCCCACCAATTCATCCGCTTGGACGATCACATTTCCACCTTCGACACGCACATTGGCTCCAAGCGCCTCAAATCCACGCAGATGCAAGTCAACCGGCCGATCCCCAATCACGCAACCTCCCGGGAGGGATACCATGGCCTCATGCAGGCGGGACAGAAGTGGGCCCATCACACACACGGACGCCCGCATTTTGCGCACCAGATCATAAGGAGCCTCTGACTTGATCGACTCACACTTCACCGTCACCGTTCCACTAGCGCGTTCCACTTCCGCTCCCAGACTCCTCAAAATCTGAAGGAGATAATTGGTATCACTGACGTCCGGCACCCGACGAATCACGCATTCCTCCTTGGTCAACAACGTCGCCGCCAAAATGGGGAGGGACGAATTCTTGGAACCACTGATGTTTACCCGGCCGTTAAGAGGTCCATTACCCCTAATAATGAGCTTTTCCATATTTTCAGTAAAGTTACACTAATTCGCTTTCCTTGCGAGAAGGATTCGTTCCGTACCTTCGAGATCTTTCAGGATTCTCACGTCCTGAAACCCATTGCGCTTGGCAATCGCCTCAAGTTCAGGGGCTTGGCCTAGTCCAAATTCCATGGCCACCATTCCATTCCCGGCCAGATGCGACCTGGATTCCGCGAGAAATCGCTCCATCAGCTCCGTTCCCTCCGTTCCTCCATCAAGGGCCAAAAGGGGATCGCGTTTCACTTCCCGGCTGAGATCGTTGATTTCTCCCTTCGCAATATAGGGAAGGTTGGCAACCAAGAGATCAAACTCTCCATCCAGTGAAGTGAACAAGTCGCTCTCGACCAGCTGCAGATTGCAGCCGTCCAGATCTTCGGTCAATCGGTCAACATTCTCCTTCGCCAAACTCAAAGCATCCCCCGAAACATCCGCCAGGACAACCATCGGCTCTTGATCCCGTAGCGCGATTCCAAGCGAAATACCAATCACGCCCGAACCCGTTCCCACATCCGCAATCCGCACCCCTTTTGGCCAATCCATCTGCGAGAGAACATCCACGAGATGCTCTGTCTCCGGGCGGGGAATCAAAGCCCGTTCATCACAAAGAAACTCCTTCCCAAAGAACTCTGTCGTTCCCAACAAATGCTGAAGCGGCGTTCCATTCGCCCGTTCCTTCATCAGTCGCCGAAGCTCCTCCAACTCCGGCTCATCAAGCGGTCTGTCAAAACTGACATAAAGCTGCATCCGATCACACTTCACCACCTGCGCGAGGAGGTGCTGCATATTGAGTCGGGCACTCTCGACGCCATGCTTCTCCAGGTATCCAGTACCTTTCTGAAGCGCGTCGAGGATCGTCGTCATGGAAAAAAGGGAAGATTCAAAGGTTCCCTGGTGAAGAATTACGGCGAATCTCGGAAATTTTATTCAGAAAGCCCGACTTCTTTCAGTCGAGCTTCCATATCCGATTTTTGCAGTGCCTCAACGAAGTCATCCAGTTTTCCCACCATTACGCCCTCCAAATTGTGGGAGGTCAATCCCACGCGATGATCCGTGACTCGATTTTGCGGAAAATTGTAGGTCCGAATCTTCTCCTCCCTGCCACCACTCCCAATCAGGTTCCGCCGGTGCTCCGAATACTTGTTGGCCTCTTCCTGCTGGCGAGCCTCGAGCAATTTGGATCGAAGGATCGCCATCGCTTTTTCCTTGTTCTTGTGTTGGCTGCGTCCGTCCTGGCATTTCACCATGATTCCGGTGGGCAAGTGGGTGATTTGAACCGCTGAATCAGTGGTGTTGACATGCTGCCCTCCTGGTCCACTGGAACGCGTGGCCTGGATCTGAAGGTCATCCGGATGAAGTTCCACGTCGACTTCTTCGGCCTCAGGCATCACTGCAACGGTTGCAGTCGAGGTGTGAATCCTCCCCTGCGTCTCTGTGGAAGGCACCCGCTGCACGCGATGAACTCCGCTTTCATACTTCAAGATCCGGAAGACCTCACTACCGGAAACCTTGAAGACCACTTCCTTGAATCCTCCCACTTCCGAAGGGCTGGATTCCAAGGTATCGATCTTCCAGTTTCGTTCTTCGGCGAACCGTTGATACATGCGCATCAGGTCCCCGGCGAAAAGAGAGGCTTCATCCCCTCCTGTCCCGGCCCTTACCTCAACAAGGGCGTCGCGATCCTCAGTCGGGTCTCGCGGTAAGAGCGCATACTGAATCTCCAGACTCAGCTTCTCCACCAACGTGCGAAGCTCTGGAATTTCTTCCTGAGCCAACATGGCCATTTCTTCATCATCGCCCTTCGCCAGTTCCTCGTTCTCGGTCAATTGCGTCTGCGCTGCATCAAGCTTTTCCCAGTTTTCGATCAGCTCTTTGGTCCGCTTATGCTCTTGCATCACCTCTCCAGCAGCCTTCGCATCGTCGTAGAAGGAAGGCTCAGACATCTGCTTTTCCAGC
>JBCDHN010000322.1:0-4714 GCA_038749915.1 Verrucomicrobiota bacterium
TGACAAGAACATTGGTAAACTGCTCGGCCTTCTCAAGGAACTGGGAATCGATGAGAACACGGTCGTGAGCTTCACGAGCGATAATGGTCCAACGTTGGCGGGCGGCTATCATTGGGACTACTTCGACTCCAACGGCTCCTTGCGTGGCGGAAAGCGCGACCTCTATGAGGGCGGAATTCGCGTGCCCTTTCTCGTACGCTGGCCTGCGAAAATTACCGCAGGTCGCGAGTCTGAACATCCATCCGCGTTTTGGGATTTCCTGCCCACCGCCTGCGATTTGGCCGGAGCCGATAAGCCAACCAACATTCAAGGCGTATCCTATCTACCCACGTTGCTGGGAACCGAGCAACCAAAGCACGATTACCTCTATTGGGAATTCCACGAAAAGGGCGGTAAAGTTGCGCTCCGGCAGGGCGATTGGAAAGTGGTCGGCGTTGATCGGGCAAAAGCGCAGCCAAAACCGTTCGAACTCTACAACCTTGGCAATGACCTGGCTGAAGAAAACGACCTGGCCTCATCCAATCCCGAGAAGCTGACGGAGTTGCTGAGTTTGTTAGAAGCCCACCGCGCACCAAGTGACGTTCAGGGCTGGAACTTTGATGCAAAGCCCAAGAAAAAGAAGTAGGAAGACGGAAAGAACCGTCACTTCTAGAGGGGTCCGGCGCTCATCTCTACTTCCACTCTTTCTTCGCTTCGTGGGCCAATACCTCAGGGTCAAAAGCGCTCGGATCACTTTCATGGATCAACACTTGATACCGCAACCGAAGCGGCTCGCCCTTCTTAACCCGGGTTAGCATGTAGGGTTCTCGCCGCTCTTTCGGTTGCTTTGGGAATGGATTCGAGGCGAGCACTCCGTAGTCGCGACTATGACTCCAGCTTGGCCTCAGGTTCTCCGGATGAGGGAGGACCATCAGACCAACGCGTTTTCCCTCAATCTCGCCCGAGTAGTTGATCCATTGAAACGGCTTCCCCCAGGTTCCGGCCCCATTCTCTTCACCGCTATCATTCACAATCCGGCCATTGCCGCCCTGAACCCGAAGCGGACTGGCGATCCGCAGGGCGAGACCGCTCTCTTCCTGATCACCAAACGTGAAGTCGCGCTCATCGTTGTAGAACGTGGCATCCCAGTCGAGGCGAATCCCCTCGGGAACTCGGCGAAACCGATAGGTGGTGTCCTGCCAACAAACGGTTTCGGTTCCTTCTTTGTTGAGATAACGATCCCGGGTTTTGAACTGAGCTTCGTCACGACTCACAAGCGGCTCTTCAAGCAATCCCTCAAACTTCACCTTGGATTGCAGACGCCAATAGTCATTCCCGTCGATCCAACCGAAACTCATCCAAAGACCGGGATGCATGATCGGATGAATGATGCCGGCTTCACCACGATACCCGGGATCGAGATCTTCCGGATTGCGGGGAGGGAAACGTCGCGTCACCGGAAGTCCGGAGGGCGTCCTCACATTGACAAACGCGCGTCTTGTCAGTTCTGGATGATCGAGCAGATAGGTGGCGATTGGCTTCTGATCGAGACGGATCTCGAGAGAATCGCTGTGTTGGTGAATCGCGAATCCCTGTTTCTGAGTTAGGAGGTAAGCGGTCAGGTCCGCCAACGCCTGAGCATCGAGGAGAGCGGAGTAGGGTGGCATCATGGAAGCGGGGAGGCTTTCCTGACGTTCGATCTCCTTTCGATCGATCCTAACAAGACCACCTCCCGGTTGGGCCAGAGTCAGAACCAGTTGGCTTTCCTCGCGAATCACGCCGCCTTGGGAGCTACCGTCTTTCAGGTGAACGTTCTGCATGGCAAAGCCTTCGGTAATGACTGCGCTCGGATTGAGCATCGATTCCAACAGGTGCCGAGCATGGAATTGTTCTCCAGCCGCGCTTAGATCCGGACCGAAGACTGAACCGCGACCTCCGACCACGTGACAGGTGGCACATCCGGCTCCTCCCGAGGCATGAAAGAGGGCCTCGCCGCGCTGAGCATCAGCCTTTTTCAACGCATCGACCGCCATCTCCATCGTTGTGATCGGAGCGGTCGTAGCAGGTGGCCGTGCTTTCAAAACGACAACATAGTTCCCCTTCCCTCCCGGCTTCCCATCATGAGTGTTGCCGCCCAGTTCGATTTTCCCTGCCGGAAAGTCTTTCACGAAAAGGCGATAGGTTCCGTCATCGGCAACCAACACCGAATCACTATCACCAAATTCCCCAAGCCAGTTCGGTTTGATCTGAACCCGCTCATCGTGGGCCACATAGACCGAGACATCGAGGGGAGTTTCGAACCTCAAAAAGTCATCCCCGGAACTTCCGTCATCCTGATTGGATGTGAGGATCATCGACGCGCCGGAGAGGAAGTCAGGAAACCCGCGAATACGATAGTCGCGATCGATATAGTATGGCTCCCCTATCCGCATGGTCCCAACCCGATAGCCAAGCCCACTCTTGGCCTGAATATCTTGAGCCAGCGGATAAGCGTCCGGAGTATAGGGCCGCACTTCCAGACCTTTCGCATCAATCCCTTTGACCTTACTAAGCCAATGCGCCGCAAGGATTTGAATCTCAGGATCTTCGTCATGCAAAAACGGAATGACTTCCGACTCGGTCGCGAGAAGCGATTCCATGCGCATGAGAACCCCTGCTCTGCGCACGCCTGATCGAGGATCAAACGTTAACTCACGAACCTGCGACTCATGGCTGAAGGTCATGACGGTTCGCCACGCTGCGTGAAAGACAACGGGATCGGATTCGTTCGCAAGCAGCTCAACCAATGCTTCGCGATCCCGCGATTGGGCGCTCTCAATCGCCGCCAAGCGAAGCCTTGGATCCGAGTCTTGCAACAACAGGCTCCGATCGACCAAACCTGCTCTTGCCAGTTGAAGCCGAACATTCTCACTGCGGTCGAACCCTGCGACCGCTTTCGGCGAAACGGTTGCCAGCGTCCATGTGGCCCAGGTTTCCTGAGTCGGATTTGCTGGTTGCCGCAGCGCGTGCTGCAAATGGTCGATCGACGCTTTTCCGCGCCGGACAAGTTCATCGCGAGCGTCAATCTGCCAGGTCGGAACCCAACTCCCCAGATCCGACAACAACGCCCCAAAACTCCAGTCCTCCACCGATCCCTCCGGACGTGCAAGTTTCACCAATGGGCGGTCTCTCGCCGCGACCCGATAGATCCGGCCTTCGTTGGTTTGTTGCCCGTTCTCGACGATCCCTCCGTAGTTCCTCCCCCACCCCAGGATCCAGAGGCTCCCGTCACGTCCCATCGCGATGTCAGTTGGGCGAAACAGGGAGTTTCCTCCAACCACGAAGTCTTCATAGGCTCCATTCATCGGGACATTGAGCGCTCCATCCCACTCTGGTCGGTAGAGGTAGATCTTGCGGGTCATCCAGTCACCGATGAACCAAACATCACGATGTGATTTCGGGAAATGAGGCGTGTTGGCGAAGACGATTCCGGTGTAGGAGCCTTCAATGATCTGACCACTGTTCGGGGCGGTGGGCAAGTGATCTTTACCCGGCCAGGTCGGACTCCAGGGATGACCCCAGCCGAAGTGTGCATGGCGAAACGGCATGAAAATGCGATCGCCTCCGACCTGATCATTGTCGGTCCCAAGCCAGTTGAACTGGGAATCGAAAGCGATGTCCCACGGATTGCGAAATCCGCGAGCGTAGATCTCGAGGGTGGGTTTGTCAGGGTCGTAGCGAAGGATCCCTCCGGTTTGTCCCCAGTCGTCGCGCGGATCCTGATAGGTGGCCCGATAGTTTTCGCGGGTGTAGACTTGCGGCGGCGGAAGGTCTGATGCGCCCGCGGGTCCTGGGAAGCCGAAAAGCTCGCGAAAGGCTTTCGGCGCGACCCGGCCCGGTTCCTTGGGATCGTCTCCATCCAGACTGATGCCTTTGGAGTTTCCCTTGCTCATGTAGAGCCTTCCATCCGGGGCCCAATTCAATCCGTGAAGGCAGTGCTCGATGTTGCCCAGATCCGTAAAGACCTTGATGTATTCATCGGCGATATCGTCCCCATCGAGGTCTCGTACCACGGTTAGGTCGGGTGAGTTGGCGACCCAAAGATCGCGCCCTCGCCACGCGATCGATTGAACACTGTTGAAGCCCGTCGCAAACAGGGACCGCGATTCGGCAACTCCATCGCCATCCCGGTCTTCAATGATGAAGATGCTGTCTTTCATCGAGTCTGGCCGCGGTGCCCGCCACTGCGGTCCCATCCCGACAAACAGCCGCCCCCGGGAATCAAAAGCCAGCGCGCATGGATTCGAGACGAGGGGTTCCCGGGCAAAGAGTTCGACGGCAAATCCTTCCGGCGCCGAAGGCAAGGCATTCGAATCCGCATCCGGAGCATCGAACCCCGCTCCTATCCCGGAGTTCACCAACCAGAAGAACAGAAAAGAGCAGGTGAAGAAGCGCAACATGAGGAAAGGAGTTAGGAAAGCCCGCCAACCGAGTCTCCAGGCACAAAAAGCGGATCCATCTGAATGTCCTGAGTCGCCATTTCCGGTTCACCTGCAAAGGCGCGGGACAACAACTGAACCGCTTCCTCACCAATGAGCTCTGATCGGATGTCGATGGTAGCAAGTGCCGGATAGAGTCCGGCAATCAATCCGATTTCATGGTTTGCAGAAATCACGCTGATATCGCCAGGGATCGACAGGCCGCGTTTCGCCAAGGCGTGGTAGAGCAAAACCGCGATGGAGTCCGCAGGAACGAA
>JBCDHN010000323.1:0-4678 GCA_038749915.1 Verrucomicrobiota bacterium
AAAACCGAGTCCTCGCAGCCGCAAGACTCGACTCAAGGCAAAATCAAGGGGCCAGCGATTT
This sequence comes from Verrucomicrobiota bacterium, assembly GCA_038749915.1. Classification (GTDB taxonomy): domain Bacteria; phylum Verrucomicrobiota; class Verrucomicrobiia; order Verrucomicrobiales; family DEV007; genus JBCDHN01. The sequence goes on from JBCDHN010000323.1 coordinate 62, forward strand.
CGATCGCTGGCCCCTGATTGCATTCGCGGGTTCTCGTCTTGAGATCGCCGGTCTTTTAAGCGTTAATGCCCAATGAGTTGTAGTATCCGACGGCAACTGTTTCTTCTGAACGTGGCTATTTTGGGACTGTCGGCCGAGCCCAACGACATGAAACCTCATCAACCAGAGGACCGCCATCTTGAGCTGCGCAGAAGTGAGTTGCTCAAAGCTCTGGAAAAAAAACCCTACCTCATCACATCAGAGCAGGTTTTGAAGTCCATTGCTTCCGTGCCCCGGGAAGAATTCATGTTGAAAGCGAATCGGCAGCATGCCTACGAAAACATGCCGATGCCGATTCGATTTGGGCAAACCATCAGCCAACCTTACATCGTCGCTTTTATGACGGAAAAGCTTGAACCCAAAGAAACCGACCGAGTCTTGGAAATTGGAACGGGTTCGGGTTATCAGGCCGCCGTTCTAAGTCCGCTGGTGGAACATGTCTACACCGTGGAGATTGTCCCACAGCTGGCGGAGGAGTCCGCCCAGAAGCTGAAGGATCTTGGTTATGACAACGTTTCGGTTCGATCCGGAAACGGCTATGAGGGCTGGTCGGAAAATGCCCCCTACGATTCCATTATCGTCACCTGCGCCCCGAGTTCAATTCCCCAGCCGCTGATCGATCAACTTCGGGATGGCGGACGAATGGTGATTCCTGTTGGCGATTTCGGCAATCAGCGACTGGTCGTATTGGAGAAGAAGAACGGAAAGGTGACCCGGAAAGAAACCCTGAAGGTTTTGTTCGTTCCAATGACCGGGGAGCCTAAGCCGTGAGCGAGGACGGCGAGGAGTTCAATGAGGACCTGCGCCAAACTCTTGAAGAGATTTCGCGCTACTACATGCCATTTGGAAAATATGGGCCAGACCACTTTCCTCCTCATGGAAAACGTCTTTACGACCTGCCATGGGAATATCTTCATTTGTTCAGCCAGCAGGGGTGGCCCAAAAGCCGGCTTGGCCAATTGATGGAGATTGTCTACCACATGAAAGGAGACGGCTCGGAGGAAGTTTTCAACGTCTTCCGTCAGGCTGAAAGAAAGCGACGCCCCTGAAGCAAAAAGGCCGCTTCCCTTGACGGAAAGCGGCCTTGAAATTGATGGAGACGGGGAGCGATTACTCAACCACCGTCATCATTCCTTTCATCAGCGCGAAGTGACCCGGGAAGGTGCAGAGGTAAGGATAGAGGCCGGGCTCAGCGGGGACCTCCAACTCAAGAATGTCAGTCGCTCCAGGCTGAATCAACTTGGACGCCGCCAACACGACGTCAGGGTTGTCAGGCACATAGCCTTTCGCCATTCCGTTGGGATCTGCCATCAGGGCCATTGCTCCCTGCACAAGGGCCGCTTCCTGTCCGGGCTTCGCGATGACCAGGTTGTGCGGCTGTGGAATGGCATCCGGAGGAACGATCAGGGTGATTTTGACCGTGGTTCCCGCTTTAACGGTGAATTCCTTCACGTCATAGAGAAACTGCATTTTATCCGTGGTGATCGTGATCTCGGTAACAGGATCGCCAGCAAATGCTTGGCTGCAGATCCCCAGTGCTACGATTCCGGCGGCAAGTTTTGGGAGGGTGTTCTTCATAAATATTTTCAGGTTCAAACAGATTGAGCGGCGGACCGCAAATCGATTAGACGGGCATTGCTTAGGTCTGCTCGATATTTTTGGTGGCGGATGCTACACAAGAAATCCGAATAATCAAGGCTCACATCCATACTCGTGAAAACGAAGGCCGAGCATGGGCAGTTGCAATCGCCGGAATCTTTTCCAGCTCATGACTGCTCCAGCCGTCGAAAGCGCATCCGCCAAACCAGCGTCAGGAGCCTCCACCACAACTACCCGATTGACATTGGGTGGCGCCTCACCTCTCGGATTGAACAAATGGTGAAATTTCCCGGATTGATCAAAGCGATACCCATACCCTCCCGAAGTGGCCAAACCACCATACACCAGGGACAACGTGTCGAAAAACTCTTCACTCGTCCGGCTCGATTCAATCGCCACTTTCCATCCATCGTTACCACGCGGAGGTCCCAACGCGCAATATTCCCCTAAATTGACCAATGCATGAGTCACCCCCAACCCGAGAATGAATCGGGCGATCTTCTCGGATATGAATCCCTGGGCCATTCCATTGAGAGTTAGTGACATACCGGATTTGGTGAAGCTCACGGAGTCGTCGCTAAACTCAACGGCTCGGAAATCGACTTTCGCCAACGCTTCGTCCACCAGGTTCGGTGGTGGCGGTTCGCTTTCGCCTTGGCGGTTCCCGAAGTGAGCATCGTAGACTTCCCAAAGTGGCTGCACCGTTGGATCGAATGCACCGTCCGTCATTTCGTGAACTTCTCCACATAACTTGAGCGCCTCCACGAATTCGAATGGCGGATTCTTCAGCTGCCCATTTTGGTTCAAATGCCGGATCGTGGATGAAGCGTTCTCTAAAGAAAAGACAGCCTCGAGCCTCGCAGCTTCCTGGTTCACGGCGTTCATGACAAAACGCGCATCCTTCTCGCTTCGCGAATGAAACAGAACGGAGCCCTCCGTCCCCATCACCGTTCCGCGCCATTCCCAAAGCCGGTTTCGCCGAAGGTTGAGCCAGCCCAGCAATCCGACGCCGCCGAGGGCGCCTCCCAGTCCGATTGCTTGTCTTCGATTCATAAGATTCTCCCTTCAATAGCGGGAAAATTGGAGTTGGATGCAGTTTAGGACGCCCGTGGAGAAGCGTCTCCTCAAATCAGCGTTCGAAAAGGCATTTCTTGCCGACTGAGGACTTGACAACCGGGCAAGCATAAGCCATGGCTAAAAAGTATAGCCAAGCCTATATTTAATGAAATTTCTTCCAATCTTCCTTCTCGCCATCCCGTGGTTTCTTTCTTCCTGCACGCCGAGCGACGGAGGAAAAACCCAAGTTGTCGCCACAACCACCATGGTCGCGGACATGGCCGACGCGCTCTTAAAAGATGTTGAAGGCGTTGAGCTGACCGGCTTGATGGCTCCCGGTGTCGATCCCCACACCTATAATCTCCCAGCCAGATCGATTGCCAAACTTGATGGTGCCGATGTGATCCTATACTCCGGACTGAAACTGGAAGGACGCACGGAAGAGCTCTACCAAAGCCGCGCCGGAAACGCCATCGTGCTGGAGGTCGCAGGCTCCATCCCCAGTGGAGATTTGCTGATGACCGAGGATTTTGAGGGCTATCCCGATCCGCACGTTTGGGGCGACCCCCGAATTTGGCTCAAATGCATTGATGCCATGGTCGCCGCCCTCAGTGAAAAACTTCCTGAGGATCGAGGGACGATTGAGCGGAACGGTGATGCCTATCGTCAGGAACTGGTTGAGCTTCACCATTGGGCTGCGCTGAGGACCAGTCAGATTCCTGAGGATGGTCGAACCCTCATCACGAGCCATGACGCCTTTAACTACTTCGGCAAAGCCTATGGACTTGAAGTCATCGGCATTCAGGGCATCTCAACCGAGAGCGAAGCCAGTGGAGCGGATATGTCCAAGGCAGCGGAACTGATTCAAGAGCGCGGCGTCAAAGCGATTTTCGTTGAGTCCAGCGTCAATGGAGCCACGATCGAGCGACTGGCCAACGACACCGATGCGAAGATCGGCGGAGAACTCTTTTCTGATTCCCTCGGTCCTGCCGGCGAGGAGAAGACCGTCGATGGTCAAACCTACGATGTGGGGACCTATGTCGGAATGCTCAAGCACAATATCAACACGATCGTGGAAGCGCTCCAATGACACCGGCCCTTGAAGTTCATGATTTGACGGTTGCCTACCGCAAGAAGCCTGTTTTGTGGGGAATTGATCTGAAAGTTCCCAGCGGCTGTCTGGTGGGGATCGTGGGACCAAACGGCGCTGGAAAGTCGACCCTGATTAAAGCCTGCATGGGGCTTCTTCCTCTCAGTAGTGGCTGGGTGAAAGCCTTTGGGAAGCCGCTTTCGGCAAACGTCCGCCGCGTCGGATACGTCCCGCAACGGGAAGATATTGACTGGGATTTCCCCGTGACCGTCCGCGACGTCGTGTTGATGGGACGGTATGGGCATCTTGGCCTTCTCCGCCGCCCGGGAAAACGTGACCAGGAAATTGCCGATGAATGCCTCGATCACGTGAACATGAAAGACTACAGCTCCCGCCAGATTTCCCATTTGTCCGGCGGGCAGCAACAGCGGGTCTTTCTTGCCCGCGCACTTGCCCAGGAGAGCGACATTTACTTCATGGACGAACCGTTTGCCGGAGTTGATGCCGCGACTGAGTCGAGCATTATCAATCTGCTTCGGGAATTGCGAGACCTCGGCAAAACCCTGTTTGTTGTTCATCACGATCTTTCGACCGCGAACGATTACTTCGACAAGCTGGTGCTTCTCAATCAGCGACTCGTTGCTTACGGTGATACCGAAGAGGTCTTCTCAAACAACCTCATCCAGAAAACCTACGGAGGACGTCTGACCATCATGGCAGATGTCGCCGAAGCGCTGAATCGCGACGAAGGACTGGCAGGCGTCGATCGACACTGATGAACCCCGGGAACGTCAGACTGAACTCTCGTCTTCAGACTGTCTTTTTCATCTGCC
>JBCDHN010000324.1:0-4662 GCA_038749915.1 Verrucomicrobiota bacterium
CACCAATTCGCCTGTGCTTTCGATCCCCATGGGTGTGCTATTCACGGTTGCGTGAGAGTCCATTTCTAGCGAAAGGACCTGCGTGTTGGCGTCATGATTTGGGCATTGCATGGCAATCTGGGCAGTCGTGATGATTGGAACCGCCTCCGTCACCAACTGCCCCAGATTGAACCCGTCGATCTTTGGGCTTCGCCTCCTTCTCCCTTCGACCAATGGTCCCATCGGCTCAATGATTTGGTTAGCGCCACTGATCCTGATCCGGTCTTGCTGGGTTATTCGCTGGGTGGACGGTTGGCGATGCATTGCGCCACCGGCTTGGACTCGGCTTGGAAAGCGGCGGTTTTCGTTTCGGCGCATCCCGGTCTCACCAGCGAGACGGAAAAGGCGGCTCGATTGGTGAAGGATCGTGATTGGGCGCTAAAACTTCGCAACGATGGTGTTGAAGCCTTTCTCGAAGCGTGGAATCGCCAATCCGTTTTCTCGGGAGATCCGATTCCCAAAGAGCAATCCCGAATCGTCTCCCAACATCAAAATGCGATCGCTCAAGCCTTTGAGACATGGTCGCTGGGGCGCCAGATGGACCAGCGAGACCTGCTCCGCCAAACGAAAATCCCCCAGTTGTGGGTGGTGGGAGAAAAGGACGCCAAATTTCGCGACCTTGCCGAAAGCGCAACCTTGGAAAATCCGGCTGCAGCTCTCAAGGTCATTGAGAATTGCGGCCACCGGGTCATTCATGAACGCCCAGATGCCCTAGCCTCGCTGATTCGCGAATTTCTTTCCGGGCTCTAACGACGACGAAATCGCGTCTTGGTATGCTTCTTCTCCATCAAGTCGGCTAGAAGCTTTTCTTCAGATTGACCAAGGATGTTGCTGATCAAGCGTACATAGGCCAAATCCTGAGCGGACGGAGCTTGGCGAACTACCGTTTTCCGGGGATGTTGTGTTGCGGTTAATGACATGGTTCTGGGAGTAACAAATTGGGTGTACCTTTACTTGTGGAGAAGTTTCCCGGTGTGACCAAAAAAAGCCTCCGAAGCGCCGCAACAGGAGAATTGGCAGTTCAAACCGCAACGACGCCTATTAAAATGCACGTTCCGGACCCGACTTTTCTTGCAGGAAGCGTCCTTGTTGGCAGACTCCACCTGAAACTTCTACTCGTAACTGATTCCTGACATGTGGACTGAAGCCGCTGAATTTACCGACCTGAAATATCACAAGACCGAAGACGGGATTGCCAAGATCACAATCAACCGTCCTGAAGTTCGCAACGCATTCCGGCCACAGACCGTCAAGGAAATGCTCTTCGCCTTCGAGATGGCGCATGAGGATCCCGAAGTGGGCGTCATCATCCTCACGGGTGAGGGCGAAAAGGCGTTCTGTTCCGGCGGAGATCAAAAGGTCCGCGGCCACGCGGGATACGTTGGAGATGACGGAGTGCCCCGCCTCAACATCCTTGATGTGCAGAAAAAGATCCGCGGCCTGCCGAAACCTGTGATTGCAATGGTGGCGGGCTATGCGATTGGCGGCGGTCACGTCCTCCACGTGGTTTGTGATTTGACAATTGCGGCGGAAAACGCCCGCTTCGGGCAGACCGGTCCCAAGGTCGGCTCCTTCGATGGCGGCCTTGGCTCCAGCTACCTCGCCCGAATCGTTGGTCAGAAAAAAGCGCGCGAAATCTGGTATCTCTGCCGCCAGTATGACGCTCAGCAGGCTCTCGACATGGGGCTCGTCAACACCGTTGTGCCGCTCGAACAACTGGAAGAGGAGACCGTGAAGTGGGCTCGGGAAATTCTCCAACACTCCCCGCTTGCCTTGCGGTGTCTCAAAGCTTCGCTCAACGCGGATTGTGACGGGCAGATGGGACTCCTCGACCTTGCCGGAAACGCGACTCTTCTTTACTATATGAGCGAGGAGGCGAAGGAAGGCAAAAACGCATTCGTTGAAAAGCGGAAACCTGATTTCAGCAAGTTTCCGCGTGTGCCGTAACTCCCCGGGATTCCAAGGGCCGAATCAAGGCCAAGGCCCTGAAAAAAGAGACCAATCGGCCGATATAAGCGTTGTAGCGGGAGTGAGCGTTGTTCCCAAACTCCGCCGCCAGAATTTCGTAGAGTCGATGTTCAGGCATCACGGGCAGTTCACCTTCCAGCGCGATCCCCAGAATCCGCAACTTGGTTGCACCGGCAGCAACCAACATGGCTTCGGCCGTTTCGCGCCCAGCCTTCAAGTCGGCCAATCCCGGGACCACAAGTTCCGCTCCAGGCAGATCATCGAGTTGGTCAATCGCTTTCATGCTTGTGAATAAAGTCTATCAGCGCCGCTTTGAACGATCCAGGATCAATCGCGGGATAGTTTACTAGCTTTGACTCAACTTCACCAAAAAGCTCCAACAACCGTTTTGTCTCCACAAGGCCCCCTTGAACCATGGCCTCCACATCCCCCCAGTCTTTCTCGAGTCCACGCTCAATCTTTGAAAGCGCCTGCCCATAAAAATCATAGTGATAAAAGTCGATTTCTCCTTGTGAGGCGATCCAGCGGCTACGTTCCCTCCACCCCGGAAGAGCGGGAACAAACTGATCCGGTGCTGCCAGCTCGATGTTTACCTGCATTTCGTCTTTCAGCTGGGCGATTGCCTCGAAAACCCCAGACGGCTCCGGGTCCATTTTCAGATCGACGTCAATCGTGGTCGAACGCCATCCGAAAAGCACGGCAGTGGCACCTCCGGTCACATAAACCGTTCCGGGTCCCTTGCCATAGGCACCCATTTTCTCAAACAACTCCCTTAAGCGAGTCTCAGTCAATGGTTGGCGCATGCCTCATTCTACGATCAAAGTTCACTATTTCCGCTCGAAATCCTGACCCGATCCGCTTAGGTCGAACCCATGCTTGGAAAAACCCTCTTTGTTTCCCTGATTCTCGCCACTTCAGCTCTGGCGAAGCCCAACCTCGTTCTCATTATCGCCGATGACATGAGTTGGGATGATTGTGGCGCTTACGGGCATCCATCGATCCGGACCCCCAATCTCGACAAGCTCGCCGAACAGGGAATGACATTCGACAATGCCTTTCTCACGATCAGTTCCTGCTCTCCAAGCCGCTGTTCCATCATCACGGGGCGGTATCCGCACAACACCGATGCTGAGGAGCTCCATTGGCCGCTGCCGGATGATCAGACCACTTTCACGGAAAAATTGCGCGAGGCCGGTTATTGGTGCGGAGCCGCCGGTAAGTGGCACCTCGGTGATGATGCCCGGGATCGGTTCGACCAAATCATGGAGGTCGATACCTCGGGATTCCAGCTCCCAACCGGAAAAGCTGGCGAAGCCGGCAAATTCGTCGAATCGCTCGAAGGTGAAGCCCAAAGTGGCTGTGCGGACTGGGTACCGCTGATGCAGGCACGCGACAAGGAAAAGCCGTTCTTTCTCTGGCTCGCCGCTGTCGATCCCCACCGCGACTACTACGAAAACATCATTCCCGAGCCTCACACACCGGAGGACGTGAGGGTTTCTCCCTACCACGTCGATAATCCGGAGACTCGCGCTGATTACGCGCTCTATTACGATGAAATCACCCGTCTCGACCGATATGTGGGCCTTGTCGTCGATGAGTTGGAAGCCCAAGGCGTGGCCGACGACACGCTGATCCTCTTTATCAGCGACAACGGCAAACCCTTCCCGCGCGACAAGACCACACTCTACGACAGCGGCATCAAAACGCCTTGGATCGTCAAATGGCCCAGCTCGATCGAGGCCGGGACGCGGTGCGATCAAGTTGTAAGCGTGCTCGACATCGCCCCCACTTTTCTCAAACTCGCCGGAGCCGATGTCGGCCCGAGTTTTCAAGGTGTGGACTTCGCTCCGCTTCTCTCCGAACCAACGAAACCGGTTCGCCAGTATGCCTTTGCCGAGAAAAACTGGCACGATTTTGAGGATCATGCCCGGATGGTTTGCGACCAGCGTTTCAAGCTAATCTTCAACGCTTACCCTGATCTGACTCAGACACCATCAGCGGATTCAGCCCGAAGCCCGACGTTTCAAAGCATTCTTAAACTCGCCGATTCCGGGAAGCTGAACGAAGCTCAAAAATCCTGCATCACGGCTCCGCGCCCAAGAATGGAGCTCTATGATACGGATGCAGATCCCAATGAACTTACCAACTTGGCTGGCGATCCCGAAATGGCTGAGCATGTCGCCCGGCTCAGTCAGGAGCTGGATGCCTGGGCAAAACGCACCGGAGACTATGTGCCCACGCTTCGCACGGCCGACGAATTTGACCGAGTGACTGGAATCCCGACTCCTGCAAGAGTCCGACCACGACACACCAAGGAGCAGATGGTGGCTGATGGACTGGTGGCGCCTTAGCGCATTACGCCAAATCCAAGCTTTGCTTCGAAAAACTCGTAGCGGAATTGGCCACAATTCCGATGTCCATCGAATGGGGCCAGAATTCTGGCGAATCCCGCTACACGCCGAATTCGCGCCTAATCTTCCGATTCTGAATCCGCATCTTCCTGCTCAGCGCGCTCCAAAGCAGCAGCCTTCTTTGCTGCCCGGGCGGCTTCGCGAGCCATGCGCTTGTCTTCCTTCTTCCGTTCGCGCTCCCGGCGCTTGTAATCTTTGCTAGGGGTATAGGCCATAGTGCGGCCCTCTTTAGATTAAGTTAACG
>JBCDHN010000325.1:0-4652 GCA_038749915.1 Verrucomicrobiota bacterium
CGTCGGCGCCGAGTTCGCGAAGTTGAGCGCTGAGCACGCCGGCTTGCTTACGGGTTCGGGTAACGACGATGCGTTTGCCAAACAGTGGTCGTGTTTCGAACCAATTGAGCTCGTCGCGTAGATTGACGACAGTACCGATGACGCAGACGGCGGGGGACTTGAAACCGGTTTCTTCGACACGATCAGCGATGTTGCCAAGGGTTCCGGTTAGGGTTTCCTGGCCACCGGTCGTGGCCCAGCGGATCATGGCGACGGGGGTGGCGGCATCGAGCCCTTCTTTGGCGAGAGCATCGGTGATGCTGCGAATGCGCTCGACGCCCATAAGCATGACTTTGGTGCCATCGGCTGCGGCGATTTTTTTGAAGTCGAGTGAGGATTCTTCTTTGTCAGGGTTTTCGTGGCCGGTGAAGAGGGTGAGTTGGCTGCAGTGGTCGCGATGGGTGACCGGGATGCCGGCGTAGATGGGGCCAGCGATGGAGGAGCTGATGCCGGGGACGATTTCAAAGGGGATTCCGGCTTCGCGAAGTTCCTGGGCTTCTTCACCACCCCGACCGAAGATCATCGGGTCGCCACCCTTGAGCCGACAGACGGTTTTTCCGGCTTGGGCAAGTTCGACAAGGAGTGCATTGATGCCGCCTTGGCTGAGGGTGTGATGTTTGGACTTTTTGCCGGCGTAAATCAGTTCGGCGTCGGGTTGGGCCCAGGTGAGGAGTTGGCTGTTCGAAAGGTAATCGTAAACGATGGCGTCAGCACGCTCGATGCATTCGCGTCCTTTGAGAGTGATGAGGCCGGGATCGCCGGGGCCGGCGCCAACGAGATAGACTGTTCCTGGTTCCATGTGAGTTTAAGAGTTTGGGTGCGGAAAAGAGTTAGTGACGAGTTTCCCATCGTTGAGGATTCATCGCCTGATGATAACAGCCATAGAAGTAGATCGTTGATTCGTCGATCACTTCGTAATGAATTGAGTAGGGAAATATTTGGGTTTGGATCCTTCGGACGGGCTTGTCGATGTAGCTAAAGTGAAGCGGATTTGCAATCACCCTTTGGCATGCGGCCTCAACCGCATCAAGAAATCGCCCTCCCAACCCGGTTTCTTCTTTCTCTAAAAACCGTGCAGCCTCCTCAAGGTCTTCGGCAAATTCAGGGTGAAATTCCGACAGCATCTACTCTTGCAATGCGCCACGCGCTTTTGCGAAAACTTCTTCAATTTGGAGAGATTTTACCTTACCGGATTTTAGTTCGTCAGCCCGCCGCCGTGTTATGAGGATGGAAGACAACTCGGCATTGGTTTCGTCGTCGAGGTACTCCGTCAATTCGAGAATTAGTGAACGAAGATCTTCACTGGGCATTTGCTTTGCTTCGTCCAAAATGGCAGTGACGCTCATACCAGAAAATGACATACGGTCGTGGGGGTGTCTAGTCTGTCTCTTCGGAACCAGTGTCGATCATGCCAGACAGCTGGTGACTCTTCGCCCGAATGATTTCTGTGGTTGTCAGAAACGGACTGTTCATGGTATCCTAATCAGCACATTATTTGCTTACGATATTGGGATGTTAGAAGACGCTCTCGAGAAATATCCGGTTCGGACGACGCTCAGTGATGAGACTCCAATCTCGATTCGGCCCATGGAGGTCGGAGACGAAGGTGCGTTTCGTGATTTTCACACGGTGATTCCCGATCGAGAACAACTTTTCCTGCGAAATCAGATTCGGGATGGATCGCTGTTTCAGAAATGGATGTCAGATCCCCAGGGCGGCGAGCACTTGCCGTTATTGACGTTCATCGACGGAAAACTCACAGCAATGGCCTATTTGCATCAACCACGCGGAGGCTGGAAACGGCACATTGGTGGAGTGACGTTTTTGACGCATCCGGACTACAAAGGAATGGGCCTGATCGACGAGCTTTTGAAAGAGGTGATTGAGCTTGCCAAAAACTGCGGACTGACGAAGCTGGAGTCGGAATTGAACGGTGAACGGATTTCCGCGATCGAGTCTCTGGGAATGGTGGGATTTCGCGAACTTCTCCGTCTTCCTCACTATGTGCAGGACATGAAAGGTCGCTCTCACGATTATGTGTTGATGGGAATGGATCTCGTGGCGCCGTTTGAGTATCTGGGCGCGGGTGATTGATTGACTACGAGAGCTGGCTCATCAAGTCGGCTGCAATCTCTTTCGGAAGATTCGCGTCACCCAAAGTTTCGACTCGTTTTGGTGGTTCCGTGGGGACTTCACCTTCAGGAACATCCTGGAATACAATGGCTTGAACTTGAATTTTGCCACCATCAATCAGTTCGGTATGAACACCGACAGGGGTTTGGCAGCTTGCTCCAAGAGCATGAAGAAAGGCGCGTTCGACGCGAATTCGTTGCCAGGTGGGGTCATGATTGATTGAGGATAGGATCTCGCGGGATTCGTCGTCTTCAGCACGAATTTCGATCGCAACTGCTCCCTGACCGGCGGCCGGAATCATGACCGCAGGTGGTAGAATCGCGAATCCCAGCTGGTGATCTTCAAATGCAAGGCTGGGTTGGCTGAGGTCAAATCCGAGACGTTTGAGTCCGGCATGGGCCAGAATGGTGGCGTCGATTTCCGGCAGCGTTGCCACTTTGCGAAGGCGCGTGGGGACATTTCCGCGAATCTCCACGAGGTTGAGGTCGGGGCGGCGTTCCTGGATCTGGCGATGCCGGCGCACGCTGCTGGTGGCGACAGTGCCGCCTTCGGGAAGGGAATCGAGACCGTTCTCGGCATGATCGATCGATTTGGTGACAACGACGTCTTCAATCGGCGCTCGGGGAAGAACCGCCGCAAGGCCGAATCGTGGTTCGAGGATCGTGGGCACGTCCTTGAGGCTGTGAACGGCGGCGTGAATCGATTTTTCATCGAGCGCGTCTTCCAATTCCTTGGTAAAGACGGCTTTGTCGAGGTTCGGGGCCGAGAGCTTTAGATCCTGCCGTTTGTCTCCGGTGGTGGCGATGATGTTCTGTTCCACGACCCGATCAATTCCAGCTGCCTCCAAGGCGGTTTGAGTCATTTTTGCCTGCATCAGCGCAAGGTCGCTGCCACGAGTTCCAAGGATAAAGGGATCAGAAGCCATAAATGGTGGATCTTTAGTCCGTGAATGGGCATTAATCAACGAAGGGCGCGATTGGCGAGCCCTGGAAAGAACGCACTTGCTCTGAACCAATGGCCCGCTAGCATGCTGGCCCGAAACTCATTTCAACCTGGAAATCCAACACATGCGAATTCTCGTCACTGGCGGTGCCGGCTTCATCGGCTCGAACCTCATTCATTACCTGCTCAAGTCTGCGGAGGGTGAGCTTGGCGTGACCATTGAGAAGGTGGTCAATTTCGACAAGTTGACCTATGCCGGCAATTTGCAAAACCTGGTCGATGTCGATTCGGATCCGCGCTACGCGTTTGTCCAGGGGGACATTTGTGAGCGCGACGATTTCACGAGCGCCCTCAAAGAGCACGACATCGATCATGTGATGCACCTCGCGGCAGAGTCGCACTTCGATCGTTCCATCGATGCGCCGGAAGAATTCATCATGACGAATTTCGTCGGGACCTTTCAACTGCTCCACACCGCGCGAGAGTTCGCCAAGGACAAGCCTGACTTCCGCTTTCTTCACGTTTCAACCGACGAGGTGTATGGCTCTTTGGAGATGGACGATCCCGCGTTCGAGGAAACAACGCCTTACCAGCCTAACAGTCCTTATTCGGCCTCGAAAGCCGGGTCCGACCACCTGGCGCGCGCCTACTTTCATACCTTTGGCTTTCCGGTGCTGACGACGAATTGTTCGAACAACTACGGTCCCTACCAATTTCCTGAAAAGCTGATTCCATTGATGATTGGTAAGGTTTTGAAAGGCGAGAAGCTTCCGGTGTATGGCGATGGTTCCAATGTCCGCGACTGGCTCTACGTTGAGGACCATGCGCGGGGACTCGCGCTCGCAATGGTCAAAGGTGAGACCGGCGAAACCTACAACATTGGCGGCAAGAATGAGCTCAAAAATATCGAGGTCGTTCGCGAGCTGATTTCGGTGGTTCACGAGCTGAAGCCGGAGCTGAAGACGGATTCTCCCGACGATATGATCACCTACGTCACGGATCGCCCTGGACATGACAAGCGTTATGCAATCAACTGTTCCAAGATCGAAGATGAGTTGGGTTGGGCGCCTCGGGAAAGTTTCGAGACCGGGCTTCGCAAGACGATCCAGTGGTATCTCGACAATGAAGCCTGGATCCGGGCGATCGAAGACGGAACCTACGCCGGAGAACGGCTCGGTCAGACAGCGTGAGCGAACGTCCGCTGCTGTGCGTGGTTACCGGGATGGAGCATTCCGGGACGACGTTTCTTTCCAAGCTCCTCACCGCTCATCCGACAGTGAATGCCGCGTTTGAGTGCGGAATTCTGCTGGGCGAAAATCCGCGCGAAGTTCTCGCGCTGGAACCGTGGAGTGACTGGTTTGTGACGCCGATTGAAGAAGGCCATTGGGGATTGACCTTGGAGCAGTTCGAAGAAGTTGCCGCAGCGTCCGATTGGGATGGCGCCTACGCCAAAGTCATCGAGCATTGCCCGCTGTTCCAAGAAGGGGAAAACCGCATTGTCGACAAGTCGCCCCGTTATCTTCAGGATCTGCCGGAGA
>JBCDHN010000326.1:0-4646 GCA_038749915.1 Verrucomicrobiota bacterium
ACTTTCGTTGGGAGCGGTAGTTTGTTCAGTTTCTCCGTTCTCGCAAGTGAAAAGTTGCCGTTTCACAGCTTCATCATTCGGAGAATTTCAGTAGCGCTTCGCGTTGCCGCGCCCTGGTCAGGACCGAGCACTTCATCCACATTTTGGATGAGGGAGCGCCGCTGTTCCTCACTCTCAACCAATTGAATCAATGCCGCTTCAAGCTCCCTACTGTCAGAGAGTTGAACACAAGCTCCCGACTCAACCATCCGCTCGACGAACTCGGCAAAGTTCTGCATGTTGGGCCCCATGATAACTGGTTTCCCCGCCGCCAAAGGTTCTACCGGATTCTGTCCCCCTTCCGCGAGGAAGCTTTTGCCGATGAGGACGATACTGGCGAGAAAATACCAAGCACGCAGCTCGCCGGTAGTGTTCACCACGAGGCAGGTTTGTTCGGAGATTTCGGGGATTGCCTCTTCCAATTCCGTTTTCAACACCGGTGCGAGCGAAATCGATTTGAGATCTGAAACTACCTCGGCGGCGCGTTCCGCATGGCGGGGCACCACGACGAGAAAGGCGCTCGGATGTTCGGCCTTCAGCTTCAAGAAGGCGCTTCCGATGTGTTTCTCCTCGCCAGAGTGGGTGCTTCCCCCGAGGACTACCTCCCCTTCCCGACCGTTCCGCAGGCGATTAAGCAGCTTTTGGAACTCTTCGACCTGCCCGGTGACATCCGGCAGACCTTGCTGATCAAACTTGATACTTCCGGTTGAGAGGATTTTCTCACGGTTAACTCCGAGTCCCTCAATTCGGAGCAGGTCTCGCTCGGACTGCGCAAGCACCCGGTCCAGTTGGGCAAACATGGGTCGCGTAAGGGCTCCAAACTTCCGAAACCGCTTTTCGGATCGGGGAGACAGCCGGGCGTTTGCCAACAAGACAGGAACACCATTACGCTTGGCATGCCAAAGCAGGTTGGGCCAAATCTCAGCCTCGATGAGAACCAGGAGTCGAGGTTTGATTTGCTGAAAGGCTCTGCGGGTCGGTCCCGAAAGATCAATAGGATTGTAAATCGCAGCGTATCCCAAATCGGCGCTCTTTTTCGCGAGGGCGTAGCCGGTTGAAGTGGTGCAGCTGAGAACGAGCGGCAGATCCGGAGCCGATTCACGAAGAGCCCGTATCAATTTGTGGGCGAGCAGCACTTCGCCGACGCTGACTGCATGAATCCAGATCGGAGGATCGGAAAAGAGAGATCGTTTCGCCGCCCTTGAGTAGAATCCAAAGCGTTGCCCAAAATCCCGCAGGAAACCACCGCGCCGCACCATTTTGAGAAAGTAACCGGGAGCTGCCAAGACCATGGCAAGGGGCAGAATCAGGTTATAAATCGCAACAACGGCTCGAAAACTCATGGGCGGAGCGGGATCTTGAGCCTGATTACTTCTTTTGCAAGATCCAGATGGCGGTGGCTCCGTATTGGCGGTGGTCGCGAACGTCCCAACGCTCCAGGTCCGGTTCAGGCGATGGATGAGCAGCTTCGAGAATCAGCACCCCGCTGTCGGCCAGACGATTTGGTAGAGATTCGTTTTTGAGCAGCTTGAAGGCGAGACTCTCTTCTTCGTGACTCTTGGCATAGGGTGGATCAGCAAAAACGAGATCGAACGTCGTCGTTGCCCCATTCAAAAACCGATCGACCTCCTGAACGACGATCCGCGCAATCTTCTCAAGCCGGGCTTTCTCAAGATTGCGACGGATGAATTCGCTAGTCGGCCGGTGCTTTTCGACGAAGACAGCTGATTCGGCTCCGCGGCTCAGGGCCTCAATCCCCAGTGCGCCAGCACCAGCATACAGATCCAAGACCTTTGCCTCACTAACAGATTCCCCCAAAACTGAGAACAACGATTCGCGAACGCGGTCACTCGTAGGCCGGACCGCATGTTTGGGAACTTGAAGCGGAATTCCGCCAGCACTGCCTGCGACCACTCGCATGGCGGGTCAGGTCTTGTTTTTGCCTTTAATGATCTCGCTGGCCCGCTCCAGAATTTCCCGTTCTTCCGGGGTCAGGGCGCTGATGCCTTCGCGATTGATCTTGTCCAATACCTCGTCGTAATCGGGTTTCTTGTCAGTGAACTTGGCGTCGATGATATTGGGATTCTCGCCCCGTTTTGTGTAGGGAACGGTCTTTGATCGGGGGGACTTCTTCCCGCCCAGTTTGAATCCGAGGAAGTATTTTCCATGGAGAAACCCGTAGAGTGTTCCGCCGCCATGGGCCAACCAAGCGACTCCACCAGCCCCTACCAGGAACGTGATGAGTCCGAGACCCAGGTTCAAGATCACCCATCCCCAGGCAAGTTTGATCACGCGCCCTCGAACTGGAATCACGAAAAAGAGCAGCAACCCGATAACCTGGTTCGGAACCAACATCGCGAACACCCCAAAAAGTGCGGAAACTGATCCGGAAGCTCCCACCATTGAGCTTGGTTGTTGAAACAGAAATCCAAAAACCAACTCGAAAAGGGCGGCGGCGACCCCGCCAATTAAATAGACCGCAGCGAAAACGATTGGCCCGAGCCTCAACGCGACCTCTTTCCCCAAAAAGAAAAGAATCAGCATGTTCATCAACAGGTGCAGAATGGAACCATGCACAAACTGATGGGTGAAAAGTCTCCAAATTTCCCCTTTCGCCAAATCCGCCAGCGACAAACTGCCTGCCCGGGAAATCTCGCGAATTTGCTGTCCGTCCACCTCAACGACTTTCTGGGTGACCCAACCCATGGGACCCGAAATCAGATAGGCGACCACCGAAACAGCAATAAATACCCAAACAATCATCGGAGCGCCTCCGGGACCAGTGGCCCCTTTCCAACCCGTTTCGTCGTCCCGCATGTAGTCTCGATCGTGAATTCCCATATCGTGGTTCAGGTGTCAGGGATCAATGAAGCACTTGGTGGCGAAATTCCAACCGGCAAGGATGCAATTTTAGCCGGGTAAAATCACGCTTCCGGAGTAAGCGGACGCAGTTGCTTTGGAAGAATCGAGTATTTGAGTTGGGCGCTCCCGGCTGCCAAGCGATTGCATTGAAGCCCCCACAGCGATGCTTTTTTGACCTCAATATTCCCCTGGGGAAATCCTGTCAAAAACGCAATCAGTCCCGAAAAATCGGGTTCATGGCCCACGATGACAACATGATTGAACTGGAGATAGTCACGGAGCTCGGCAGCCCCGGATTCTGGGGTCATTCCAGAAGCGAGAAACGCTGCTTCCGTCGCTTCCGCACCCCCCGCCTGCACGGAAAAGAGCTCAGCCGTCTGACGAGCTCGTACCAGAGGGCTGCTCAGCACCAGATCAGGCTCCCAGCCTTGAAGCTTGGCAAATCTTCCTGCGGCACGGGCCTCATGCATTCCATTCTCGACCAGTTCACGGCCAAAGTCATCAGCACCAAGGTTCCAGGATTCAGCAGTTGCGTGGCGCAAGAGTGTGAGATGCATGGAGGAACATTCCCCCGGTCCCCTTAATCGCCAAACGAAATCCCGACCGCGCGTGCGCTATCCACAATTTGCCCTTCGGGATCGACAATTTTCAGCTGGTCAACCGCATCAGCAATGGGGACATCACCGACCTGATAACTCGAATAGGCGACCATCCGACCGTATTGGCGCTGCCGAATGAGACGAACGGCATGAACACCAAATCGCGTTGCGAGGATGCGATCCCAACTCGTCGGGGAACCTCCGCGCTGCAAGTGCCCCAGTTTCACCGCACGAGTCTCCTTCCCGGTCAACTCCTGGATCCTTTCCCCTACCATGTCGCCCAGCCCGCCAAGGCGATGCTCACCGACTTTGTCCTTGGAACGGTAAACGACGTCTCCATTCACCGTCTTGGCGCCTTCAGCGACAACCACAAGAGTGGCGTGTTTGCCGCGTTTGTCGCGTTCCTGGACGACTTCGGCAACCTTCTCAAACTGAAAAGGGATCTCGGGAATAAGAACTACTTGGGCTCCACCTCCCAAGCCGCCAAAAAGGGCAATCCACCCGGCGTGACGCCCCATGACTTCAACCACCATCACTCGCTTGTGGCTGAGGGCCGTCCAGTAAAGACGATCAAGGGCATCGACCACGCAGGTCACCGCGGAATCAAAACCAAAGGTCATGGCGGTGGCGTCCAGATCATTGTCGATGGTTTTCGGGACACCAACTATCGGAATACCAACTTCGTGAAGCTGGAGAGCTGCAGTCAGAGTTCCATCTCCGCCCACCGCAACCAAAGCTTCAATTCCGTTCTCACTCAGCGAAGTCCTGACCTGCTCCAGCAACTCCCTGGGGAGTTGTCGCACCTCCCCGTCTCCGGTCTTGGCTGAAAAGGGCCCTCGATTCGCGGTTCCGATCACGGTTCCCCCCAACTTCATGATGGAGGGCGTTTCGAAAGGATCCAGAGGCATGAAATCGCCTTTGAGGATTCCTTCAAATCCATCAATGACGCCAACCGTGTCCCAACCGAGTTGATGGGCAGCGCCGACGACACCATGCGTTACGGCATTGAGCCCGGGACAGTCTCCTCCCCCGTTTAGGATACCAATCTTCATGCCCACAGCCGCCAACGATCATCGGAGCGATGCGCGGTCTCCCGATCTCGGCGAGGACCCCGACACCTTTGGGGCCGCCGAACTTGTGCGCACT
>JBCDHN010000327.1:0-4645 GCA_038749915.1 Verrucomicrobiota bacterium
ATTCTGACGCGCTGTATTCCGGCCAAAGACGCCTATCTATCGGTTCAATGGAATATTGTCTTTCTGATTTTCGGGATGTTGGCGCTCGGCAAGGCCATGGAAGTCTCCGGCGCTGCCGGGTTCATGGCGACGGGAATCACCGGCATGTTCGGGACGGCGTCACCCGTCATCATTTTGTCGATCATTTATCTCCTCAGCTCGGTTCTCACCGAATTGATCAGCAACAATGCGGTTGCCGCGTTGCTCACCCCGATCGTCATTGGCATCGCGGTCGAGCTTCAGGTGGACGCGCGCCCCTTTATCGTGGCAATGATGCTGGGCTGCAGCGCCAGTTTTGCCACACCGATTGGTTATCAGACCAATACCTATGTCTACGGAGCTGGTGGATATCGCTTCAGTGACTTCCCAAAAATCGGTGTTCCGCTCAATCTCACGCTCTGGCTCGTTGCGACATTTCTCGTCCCGCAGTTTTGGAAGTTCTAATTTTAAAAGTTTTTATCTAATTTCCACAATCACCAGCTTGCTTGGATAAAAATTTTCGGTTACTTTACTTTCATAGAAGATTGATTTCTTTGTATTATTAATTATGATACAACCAGCAAGCCAATCTTCTCAAAAGTGAAACCAAGAAACCGCATCAAACAACTCTCCCAATCTACCATGACCGAAACCCAATCAGCCCAGGATCGCACTCGTATGGTGGTCGACCTCATGTCCGTTCCTTCTGATTTGTCCATCAATGTGGTGAGAGCCCTGATGCTCCTGCGCGACCAGGACAAAACGATGGCGGAAATCAGTGACGCGCTCTCCATCACCCGCGCCGCTACCACCGGGCTAATGGATCGACTGGAAGAATGTGGACTTGCCGTTCGCCGCACGGATCCGAACGATCGCCGGAAGTGTTACGCAGTTGCCACGCCCCGCGGCAATGAAGTGACCCGGGACATGACGACTGTAAACTAGGTCTGTTCCCTCAGGTTCTTTTTCAGTTTTTTCCCCAATCCGGGTTGAAAAGCTTCCCTTTTTGCAGGGAATCTCCTAGCGTGCGAAGATGGGTTCACGCTTGAAGCGCGCTGGATTAGCGTTGGTATTCCTCGGAGTTTTTGTGACGGCTGGGTTGACGTATCGAACCAAAAAAATCGATCCGGACCTCTTCAGCTCACCAACGGAAAGCCGCAAGACCCGCGGATACAATGATGGTTGGGTCGATTTACTGGAACCCACCAGACAACGCACAGAAAATGGTCGCCCGGCATCGGCTCCGATGCCGCTCCCCGAAATGATACCCGGCGACAACGATTCTTTCGTTCTCGACTACTCCGCGGAGCAAAAGGTCGAAAAGGCCAAGCTCCCAAAACGCTGGGTGAAGAAATTGCTGGGCGATGACGAGATTGAGCTCGTCGGCTTTGCGACCTGGCATCCATCGCCCGGGGACGAATTTACGGACCCGGATTGGCAAATCAGGGGAAATTTTCGTGACGCCGCCACTCTGGATCCTCTGGAGGAGGATGCGCTCAACAAGCTCGGCGTCCCGGAGGAATTTCGATCGTTTCCTGCCCCGGAAGCCTACAAAACGCCAATGCTCCGTCTTTTGTTTCAGACTTCCGGAATCGAGTATCCTCGCTTCATCGAAATGGATGGAGGAAGTCCGATCACTGGAGCTGAAATCACGTATAGTCTGTCCGAAATTGATGGCGACAGGCCCTACACCGAAAGTATCGGCGAATGGACTTATTTTGATTTGGCATTGCTGGCCTGGCACGATACGCCGATTCGACTCTACCTCCAGACCCTCACGGGAAAGCCGCTTGAAGCCACCTTGGAAAATCGGCTGGGAGCGGAGGTTTTGTTTGAGGATCGGCTTCGCCTGCAATGGCTCGCGGAAGTGAATGGAGAGGTGGATATTGAATCGTACCTTTACGATTTCGTACCGCTGGCGCCGAATCCCCAATTGGAGAAAAGGATCGACCAGCTTGAATCGAAGAATCAAGGACTCATGGTTGAGGCAGAGAAGGAACCCGGTTGGCAACCGTCCCTTTTGGTTCGGGCATCCGCCCACAGTTATCTGAACCTGCACTGCGCCTGGAAAGAACCTGATGGTTCAGTCCATTTCGATTGGGATGCTGAAGGCGATCAGAACGACGTGATCCTCGCTTCGCGAACCAAACCGGCCGACCTGAGCAAACCGATCGAACTCGTTTTCATCCCCCGAATTACAGAATTAACCTTTGAGCTCCCCGGTCTTCCCGACGCTCCCAATCCTTCGACGGTCGCCAACCTTTTTGACGTGGTCATGCCCCGGCTCACCCTTGATGACGAAGTCTCAACTTCGGAACGCCACATCATTGGATTCATCGGCACCGCAACCCAACTGGCGTGGGAATACGAAAGCCGATGGGAAGACCATCCGCCAAAGTCAATGCCTCCTGACCACACCTTCGAAGGAATGACCGCGGAAGAGCTGCTTCACTGGTATTTGAAATCCACTCCCGGCGCCACGCTGCGTTATGATGAAGCGGACAAGGTCCTCTACATCAATGAGGACAAGAACACCTGGCTCAAAAGGATCGCAGAATGGTGGGAGGACAATCGCCCGAGCTGGACTTACTGACTCAGAGCCTTCTCAATCCATCCTCGGTCATTGGATTGGGAATCTCCACGTCGATTTGATCGATTCGAGCCATGGTTTCCTCATCAAGAATCAGGTCCGCCGCAGCAAGTGAGTCATCGAGATCCGCAAGCTGAGACGCTCCGATGATGGTTGAAGCGACAAAGTCATGCTGTTTGCTCCAGGCAACGGCCAGGGTCGTCACGCTGATTCCGAGGTCGTCAGCAATCTCTTGAAGCCGGCTCACGGTTTCCAGAGTTCTCGGGTTAACGAATCGATTCGCCATGGCGAGCTGGCGCGCCTGTCCATGTTCGAGATACCAGGTAAATCGCGCATCAGGCGGATTGGTCTTTCCGTTGTATTTTCCAGTCAGGACTCCTCCCCCGAGCGGTGAGTAGGGCAAAAGACTCACCCCTTCCTGCCGACAAACCTGAGCCAACTCGTTTTCGCAGCGCCGGTTGATGAGCGAGAAGTTGTTTTGGACGGTTTCGTAACGCACCGTATCAAATTTGTCTGCCGCCCAGAGCGACTTCATCATGCCCCAACTGGTTTCATTGCTGGAACCGGCGACCCGGATTTTTCCTTCGTCGCGCAATTCGCTGAGCGCACCAAGAACATCCTCGTAGCGGGTTCCGTGGTCCGGCCAATGAGTTTGGTAGAGATCAATGTAGTCGGTCTGCAGACGCTGGAGACTGTCATCGACCGCCCGGCGAAGTTGGTGGCGATCGAGGGTGGTCATGCCATGCCGAACCGGTGGCTCAAACCATCCGTGGCCGGGCCCGGTGATTTTGGTGGCCAGGATGAGGGAATCACGGTTTTTGGTTTTGAGCCATCGCCCGACGATCTCTTCGGTAATGCCGAATTTCTCTTTCGTCGGCGGCACCGGATACATTTCTGCCGCATCAAAGAAATCGATTCCGCGATCAAAGGCGCGGTCCATGATTTCGAAGGCGGTCTTCTCATCCGTCTGCTCCCCAAACGTCATCGTCCCCATGCAGATATCAGTAACGACGAGAGCACTAGTTCCGAGGCGGCGTTTTTGCATGCCCAGATGGTAGGCAAGAGATCCGCTTCGTCAAAGCCGGTCTCAGCGGATCTCGTGGGGATGTGCGCCTGACAAAAGCGCTTCAGAAGCCTTTACGAGACTGCGCTTGACCCCGTTTCATCGCTTGCTATGAAATGGGTTGAGATTGTTCAAAAAACCAACCCTAAACACGCAACAAAATGGCTGACCTCGACGGAACTAAAGACATCAAGGAAAAAGAGTTTTATACCGATGTCCCCCAGGAGACTCCGGGTTTCTTCCTGAAAGGATCCCACCAGTACGATTGGGGCCTCCAGAATCGCCTTTCCAAGGTCTTCAATCCCAAGACCGGTCGGACCATCATGCTGGCCTTTGACCACGGCTACTTCATGGGGCCAACAACCGGGCTGGAGCGCGTCGACCAGGCCATTTTGCCACTGGAGCCTCACTGTGACTGTCTCATGCTGACCCGAGGCATCCAGCGCTCGATCATCCCCGCCTCCACCCAGAAGGCCATCGCCCTTCGTGCTTCCGGCGGCACTTCAATGGTTAGCCCTTCCGACGCTTGGGAAGGCGAGTGGGACGGCAAACCGGTCAAGCTCGAGCGCCCTGGCTATGAACCACTTTCCTACGAGGATACTGCCGTCGATATTGAGGATGCCGTCCGCTTGAACGCCTCCGTTCTGGCTGTGCAGGTTTTCATTGGCAGCGCCCACGAACGGCGTTCCCTGCAAAACCTCACCAAAACGATCGATGCCGCCAACCGTTACGGAATCGCAGTGATGGGCGTGGTCGCCGTCGGGCGTTCCATGGAGCGGACCGCCAAGTATTTCCGCATGGCGACCCGGATCATGGCTGAACTCGGTTGTCATTTGGTGAAGTGCTATCACACCGACGAAGAGTTCGACACCATCACAAGCTGCTGCCCGGTTCCGATCGTGATAGCGGGTGGTAAGAAGCGTCCGGAGCTTGATGCGCTGAAGATGGCTTATGATGCCTGCGAACAGGGCGCA
>JBCDHN010000328.1:0-4623 GCA_038749915.1 Verrucomicrobiota bacterium
ACAGGAAGTCAAACCAGCTCCCAAACCCAAGCCTAAGCCGGCCCCGCCCAAAAAGACGGAATCCAAGGAAGATCCGCTCGCCGAGGAAAAGAAGCGGCTCAAGGAATGGGAATCTTCGTTGGCAATGACTGCGGATTCGCTCACGGAACGACTCCGGGCCGTTGCCGAACGTGAAAGGCTGCTTTCGGAGAAAGAGCGGGCTATCGACACCCGTCGCGCTGCCCTCGATGCTCGAAAAGTTGCGATCACCTCCCGGGAAGACGCGATTGAGTCTGCCCGCATTTCCGCACTTCCTCCATCTTCTCCGCTCGAAGCTGTCAACAAAGCGCTGGCCGCTCCATCAGATGTAAAAGTGAAGCGCTGGACCGGCCCCAACGCCCCATCCATTGTAGGCGCTCACGCCATGGTACTTGACGCAGTCAATGGCCGTATCCTCCACAACAAGGACGCGGGCGAAGTCACTGCGGCGGCTGATCTTCTTCAGCTGATGACGGCTTTGATCATTTGCGAAGCGGGCGATCTGGACAAGAAAGTCAAAATCGCTGAGTCCGACACCCAAGCGGAGGGAACGCTCGCCGGATTGCGCGCAAACGACTCTCATCCACGATCAGAACTCCTCCAATGGCTGTTGATATCCTCAGGCAGTGATGTCGCCGCCGCCTTGGCCCGAGACAATGCCGGAACCATTGACGCCTTTGTCGCGAAGATGAATGATCGTGGTAGACGCCTCGGGCTCAAAAACACGACCTTCAAAAACCCAGGCGGGATCGACTCTGATGGGCAAGTCACGACCGCCCGCGACCTCGCGCTATTGGCGTGGGAGTGTTATCATCAAAGCTTCATTCGCGAGGCAGTGAAGATTAAGAGCTTCAAAATGACCATCGCGGGCAAGACCCGTTACGCCACCAATCCAAACAAACTGCTCGCCCAGATGGGAGCATGCACCGGAATGAAGCAGGGGAAGTCGGCCTTGGCCCGAACAACCCTGATTACAAGCGCCGAGAGCCAGGGCCGTGAACGAATCGTTGTGGTTCTTCGCAGCACCGATTCCTGGGTCTACAAAGACACGAAGGTGCTGGTGGAGTGGGCACTTCGTTCGGATTAGAAAGAAGAGAAGCGGGGGAAAGTTTTCCTACTCACCCCGATATTGCGCCTGCCAATCCGCGGGCTTCGCAGAAAGGTCGCTGTCGTCCTCGTATTGTTCCTGCAGATTGGCGAGTTGCGTCTTCAGCTCCGCGACCTTTGCTGCATACTCCGGGTTATTGTAACCGTTGCTGAGTTCATCCGGGTCGTTCTCCAGATCATAGAACTCCCATTCTTCGCCGAACTGATAGAACTTCATCAGCTTGTAGCGATCGGTCCGAATCCCGAAGTGGCGAGGAATCATGTGGACGCTGGGATACTCGTAGTAGTGGTAATAGATTGCGTCGCGCCACTCCGGAGTCTCCCCTTTCAGCAGTGGAACCAGAGACAAACCCTGGAGATCGTTGGGAATCTCTGCGCCAGCTACATCGAGGAAGGTTGACGCGTAATCCAGATTTTGAATCAGATGCTGATTTCGGGAGCCAGGCTCGATCACCCCGGGCCACTTGATCACAAATGGCATCTTCAGCGACTCCTCATACATCCAGCGCTTATCATACCAACCGTGATCGCCAATATAGAAGCCCTGATCGCTGCTATAGATTACGATGGTATTATCTGCGATCCCCAGTTCATCCAATGTATCCATCAGGCGTCCCACACTTTCATCAACGCCTTTGACACATCGTAAATAGTTCTTCGCATAACGTTGAAACTTCCAACGGACCAAGTCATCACCACTCAGGTTGGCTTCATGGAAGGCCGCGTCTTTCGGACCGTAGGCGTCACGCCAGATCTTCAGTTGTTCGGGAGTAAACCGCTTCAGGTTGTTCCAGGCAGAGCGATCCTGCCGCTTCTGGGACGCTTCCTGATTGAATTCCGGAGTGAGATCGACAAACAGATCGTAGTTGAGGTCCATGTGCCGATCGATCTCAAGTTCCTGCTGCCGAGCGGCAAAGGTGTTGTCCTCCCAGGTATCGAAAAGCGTCGGTGGCTCCGGAATATCGATATCGTCGTAGAGCGTCAAATGCCGTGGAGCCGGCATCCAGTTGCGGTGAGGCGCTTTGTGTTGAACCATCAACATGAACGGCTTTTTCGGATCGCGAAGGTTTTTGAGGTAGTTTACCCCCATGTCGGTCACGAGATCGGTGCAGTAACCCTCGATCGTCACCTTTCCCTCTGGTGTGATAAAGTCCGGGTTGTAGTAAAGCCCCTGCCCTGGCAATACCTTCCAGTCATCATAGCCCTGCGGCTTCCCTTTTAAGTGGCTTTTTCCGTAGATGGCGGTCTGATAACCCGCCTTTTGCAACAGTTTGGGGAACGTTTGCTGATTCCAGTCGAACGTGTTCCCGTTGTTCATGAAACCGTTCTTATGGCTGTGTTTCCCGGTCTGAATCACCGCACGGCTCGGTCCACAAATCGAGTTGGTGCAAAAGCTGTTCTCGAAAATCATCCCTTCGGCCGCCAACTTGTCGATCACCGGTGTCGGATTCACCGACTTCAACCAACCATCGTAAGCTCCAATCGCATGGGGAGCGTGATCATCGGTAAAGACAAAAACGATGTTGGGTCGATCATCAGCTGACACAAAACCAAGCGTCAGCGCGAAGAGAGCCATCAGGGAAGCAGGGGTTTTCATAGATCGGTCTTCCTACGAACGGTGGGCTCAAAATGCAACCAAACCTTCACCTTGCTCGCGTTTCAGGGCTTGAACATTTTCATTCCCGTCGTTCATTGTTTTAGCAGGCAATGACCTCGCACGCTCTTACGATTCGGGCCGCGGCCCCTATGTTGGTCATCAGAAAAGCTGTGCAATTCGGCTTTGATCGGGAGTTGCTGTTGTCTCGCAGCAATCTTTCTCCCGCTGAGCTGAGCGATCCCGATACCCGAATACCCCGCGAGAAACTCAGCCGACTCTGGATCGCGATTGAAGAAGAATACAAACAGCCTTTTTTCGGCATCGAGGTCGGCAAAAGTGTCACGCTTGAGGATCTCGGCATCCTCGGCTACGCGATGCGTCACAGTGAAACGCTCGGGCACGCCATGGCGAAGCTCGAGCAGTTCGGCAAGCTCCTGTCCGACGATGTCGCCATTACGGTCGAACTTGGCTGCGGCGCCCCGCAGATACGCCTCGACGCCAGTATCCAGCTGATTGCCATCCGGCATCCGATTCATTGTCGCCTCGCCATTGTGGTGGCCATCGCCCGGGAACTAACCTCCCCGGAACTGAGCCCCCGAAGGATACACATCCCCGAACTGCTGACGAAAGACGCCGTAGATCTCAGCGAATTCTTCCAATGCCAACTCACGTCGGGAGAGCAGCAGGCGATCGTCGTCTTTGAAGAAGCCGATTGGAAGCGCCGGATTGACGATCGCGATCCCAAATTGGAGTCCTATCTGAACGATTACGCCAATCACCTCATCGAAAAACGCCCGGATTCAGACAATTTGGTGGCGCAAATTGAATTCGCGCTTTCCTCCAACCTTGCAGCAGGCGAGCCCGGGCTCATTTCGATCGCCAAATACCTCGGCATGAGCGTTCGCAGCCTCCAACGCCGCCTCACCGCTGCGCAGACCAGTTACAAGCAGGTCCTCGACGACTTTCGACGGACCCAGGCTCTCGACTTCCTCAGCGATCGCCGCTACACCATCCAAGAAGTCGCGAAGTATCTTGGCTATCACGAACCCAGCGGATTTTATCGAGCGTTTCATCGCTGGATGGGCTGCACGCCGAATCAGTATCGCGATCATCAGGCCATTGAGCGCCGCTGATCGAACTCTTCCAACACCAAGAATCTGAAAAAACGGTCGGATTCTCCCGTGTTTGGATCTGTGAACCGATTTCTCTTCGCGGCACTTCTGCTACCCCACTTTGTCTTTGGGAAGGCTGACGACGGATCCCTTCCGTGGTGGAGCAATATTGACGATTCACAACTTTTGGAAGCTTCGGCGAAGCCAGAAGCCGTCATCGACCACTATCTTTCCACGAAGGTGTCCAGTTCGCCAATTGCGCCTACTGCCCGGCCGGAGACGTTGATCCGTCGTTTGACGCTCGATTTAGCGGGACGAATCCCGACCACCGAGGAGACGACCACCTTCCTCAAGGCGGAAAGCCCATATCACTGGGCCGAGACGATTGACCGACTCCTCCACGCCCCCTCCTATGATCGCTTTCTCGCTCACGAGCTCAACTGGCTGATCTTCGATGGGAAGACCGGCGACTTTCGAAACTATCTGCTTCGGGCGATCGAGGAGGACCTGCGCTGGGACAAGATCTACGCAGACGTCATCACGGCATCGCCTGATTCCGAATTCCGCAAAGGCACGGAACTCTTTGTCAAAGAGCGACTTCGGGATCAGGACAAAATGACCAATGATGTCAGTGTCAGGTTTTTTGGCGTCAATGTTTCCTGTGCCCAATGCCACGATCACCCGTATGTCGAAGATTGGACGCAGGACACGTATTACGGAATGAAATCCTTCTTCTCGCGGACCTTCGACAACGGCGGCTTTGTCGCTGAACGGGAGTACGGCCTGGTC
>JBCDHN010000329.1:0-4612 GCA_038749915.1 Verrucomicrobiota bacterium
GGGCTGAGCGTCGTCTCAACTCTCTGATCTCATGCAGAAAACCTTTTTCCTTAGATTCGCGAATCTTCTCATTGCCTGTGCAACAGCGGCTTCTCTCTCCTCCTGCGACAAGCTGTGGGAGATCAGTCAGAAGCTGAAAGCACCCGAGGAACCGGAAACTCAGGAGATTGTCGAGAAAATCGCCCCACCACCACCGGAACCGGAGGTCGTTGAAATTGTCCCGCCCGCTCCCCCTGAGCCGGAAGGGCCAAAAATCGACCCGGAGATTGAGGTTTCGATCCTTGGCTATCATGACTTTGCGAACCAAGACTCGCGCAACAACATGGTGATCAACACAAGCAAGTTCCGCGCTCAAATGGAAGCGCTGAAAAAGGCGGAAATCCCGGTGATTCCGATGATGGACTATGTAGCTTGGAAAAAGGGGGAAAAGAACATTCCCAACCCCAGCGTTGTGATCACAATCGACGATGGATGGGAAGCGGTCTACACCCACGCCTTTCCCATTCTCAGGGAATATGGCTATCCTTTCTCGGTCTATCTTTACAAGAATTACATTGGGGGTGCCGGTCGCTCGTTGAGCTATGAACAGATCAACGAAATGATCGCTAACGGCTGCGAAATTGGGGTTCACAGCGTAAGTCACTCCGACATGTCCCGCACGGGAGGGCGCAGTGCTACAGCCTACGAAGAGTGGCTTCGTGAAGAACTGGGAGAGTCGCTTCGGTTCCTTCGCGAGAAGTTCGGCGATTCAGTGATTCCGGTGTTTGCTTATCCTTATGGCAAATACAACAAACAGGTAGTGACCCTTGCAGAGGAATACGGATACGAGCTCGGCGTTACGGTTGCCCCGAAAAAAGCCGCCCACAGTCTGCCGGACTTCGAAGTAGGACGCTACATCATTCACGGAGACAACAACACCAACATTGGCTATGCCATGAATTTCAAGAGCAACCAGGTGACACCTGGAGGAGCTCTGACATCGCCAACGGCCACCGAAGGAGGCGAGGAAGAAGCCCCGTTGGTGACCATGTGGCCCAAACAGAACGAGGACATCGTCACTCGCACGCCCAACATCCAGGTCAATCTGTCCAAGCTCAGCGGGGTAAGCACCAGCGGAATGAGCATGACCGTGAGTGGTCTCGGCAAAGTGCCTTATGATTATGACGCAGCCAACGGAGTGGTCACCTATCAGGTCATCGAACCGATTCGGTCCACCACCTGCCAGGTAACGTTGGTCTTCAAACGCAGAGGAGAATCCAAGTCAGACGTCATCAAGTGGGGCTTCAATCTGGACCGGACTGCGCTTTATCTGCAGGAACCAGTCGTCGCCCAACCGATCGAAGTCTCCACCGAGAATGAAGGCGATGCCGATGGGAATAGTGCAGCCTTGTCCGGCGAGGGTGAACCGGTTTCCTAGGTTCATCACCAGCGTTTCCAGCAGGCTGGTCTAAGCAGCGGGAGAGGCTTTTCACTTTTTTGTGAATAGTAAGAGAAATCAATCGTCTGGAGAGGCGAAAACCTTACTTTTGCAAAAAGTCTCGCTTCCTGTGACTAAGGTGTTGTAACCTGACCGTCCAACCGACAACACCTGTCAATTTCCTCACCCAATCGTATGTCTTCCCTCAGCGCTCCTCTGACGTCCCAACTCAAACCAACCCCGGCAGAAACCGCATTGAGGGTCCTGCCAAAGCAAAAAACTCCTCCCAATCACGCCAAAAGAACTGTCCTCGCAACCTTGGGTATTCTGAGTCTGGTTGTGGGTTTTGTTTTTTTTCTTATTCCGCCGATTCCTTTGGGAGCACCGCTCCTTGCCATCGGTTGCACCCTGATGATGAAGTCATCCGCCTCATTTCGAGCCTGGGCACTGAGACGGTCAGAAAAAGCACCGCGCCTCCATGCCTTCATCAAACGATGCCACGAGAAATCGGAGTTGTAGAGCGAACGGCAGATTGATCGAAATTCGAAACTGTCTCTTTGAGCTTCGGCGGATGCTGGGGAATGGAAGGCCATGCCCCCAACCACTTTCGTTGCTCTTCTGCTAGGGCTCAGCGTTGTTTGTTCGCTTGCCGCCCCACCGAACTTCATCGTCGTCTACACCGACGATCACGGCTGGCCGGATATTGGTTCAGCAGGAATATATGATGACCTGGAGACTCCTCACCTCGATACCCTGGCCAAGTCCGGAGTCAGAGCGACCAATGGTTACTCCACCGCCCCACAGTGTGTCCCTTCTCGGGCCGGACTATTGGCAGGAAGGGCGCAAAATCGCTTTGGAGTCGAAAGCAACGCCGAAACGCTCGAGGGTTTTGATGCGCAGAAAACCATTGCCGAGCGCCTCAAGGAAGTTGGCTATGCGACTGGCCAAATCGGCAAGTGGCATCTTGGCCCGGCGAATGCAATTCCCACCCACGGATTCGATGACGTCTACGCCAAAAACGCCAATCGGCCCTGCTTTGCCAACTTCACCTTGGCAGGGAAATCGATTGAGATGCAAACCATCGACGACCCGCTATATCATCTGGACGCCTGCAGCCAGGCCGCCCTCGCATTCATTCGTCGACACGCAGACCAGCCTTTCTTTCTCTACCTTGCCTATCGTGCTCCTCATGTTCCACTCGATGCCCCCGAGAAATACCTGTCGCGCTTTCCTGGTGAGATGCCTGAGCGCCGTCGTCAGGCTTTGGCCATGATTTCGGCGATGGATGATGGCATCGGTCTCATCACCAAGGAACTGAAATCCCGTGGTCTGGCAGAAAACACCCTGATCTTCTTCATCGGCGACAATGGTGCTCCCTTGAAGATTCAGAAACTGGATGCACCCGGTGGAGGTCCTGGCTGGGACGGATCTCTGAACGAACCAATGAACGGAGAAAAAGGAATGCTGACGGAAGGCGGATTACGAGTTCCCTACCTGGTGAGTTGGCCCGGAACCATCCCCGGGAATCAGACTTATGATCACCCGGTGACTTCTCTGGACGTGGCGGCGACGGCTGCGGCTCTTGCCGGAATTCCCGATCCCTCAATGCTCGATGGAGTCAATCTCGTTCCCTATCTCACAGGGGAGAAAACGGGAGCGCCCCACCAACTCCTGACATGGCGCTGGATTGCTCAATCCGCAGCCCGTGAGGGAAAGTGGAAGTTTCTCAAGGGCGGACAGCGCGAATACCTCTTTGACCTCGACGCCGATCCTTCCGAGCAAACCAATCTGCTCAGCCAATTCCCGGAAGTTGCCAATCGCCTTCGATCTCAACTCACCTCATGGGCGGATCATTTGCAGCCACCGGGGCTTACCACGAAAGAAATGTCGGGAACCTGGGAGCGCTACTACGACTTTTACCTCGACAAAAAGCCGATCGAGATCGCAGAGAGCAAGGCGGCCGAGGCCGGAGGATGGACAGCAAGAAATGCCTCCCTGCAACAAACCAATCAAAACCTTGTTGTCACTCCTGATTCAACCCCGGGCTCTCCTTTTCTGACAAACTCCAAGATCAAATTCCAAAATGCATTTCAAGTCCAGCTCCGCGCTCAAATTCCGACCAATGGTAAAGTAAGAGTGGGCTGGCGATTAAGTCACGAGAAGGCTTTTGAGAAGGGAAACCTCGTCAGCGTCCCGGTGGTTGGGTCGGAGCAATTTCAGGAAGTGGTATTGGATGTGCCGGCGATCGGAGAAATCGTTCACGTTCGGATTCATTTGCCCGAAGCAACCGCCAGGATTGAAACGATCACGCTAGGAAACGCGAAGCACACCCGCGACTGGAGTTTCGCGCCATCGAGATAGATTCGCGGCAGGAGGCAGCATCTCCATCACTCCAAGAACCTCGGTCGGATGGGTGTGCTCGTCATTGGTTTTCAAGAACCTGACCTCAAAGTTAGAAAAACCAATACCTCGGATTCTCCCACTCTTCCCCTTGGGGCCCCCGCCAAATGAACCTCGCCCGGTTCAAAGTCACGCTTGATCTGAAGATACTGCTCATCGTTGAGCGCAATCGAAGCTTGAACGTGAAATGTGCCTGGTTGACTGCTGGAATGCACCGAAGCAAGGCCCTGAAATTCTTGCCCTGGGATACCGATTCGGACTTCGAATGAATCCGATTGGTTGACCGGTCCTGCCACGCCAGACATCAGTAGCTCTACACTCCCAGGGCGATCCTCTGCCAGCCGCAGAACTGCGTCCCAGGCATTGCCACCTTGATCGGACGCCCCAATTTTCTGAAGCATCACGTTCACGGCTTTGTCAGGCACATGTAAAACTGTAAACTCCAGGTCACGACAGGGCTGTGAAAGGGCAGGTAGCGTCTGCTCCTCAGCGCTTTGAGCAACCGCTTCCTGAACAACCAGTTGCAGAGACAATCCGCCGGTCACGAGGACCAATACGACCATCGTCAGAACCCAGCAACGGCGAGCCATTCGTCCCGACTCGAACTCCGATGGATGGTTCGCAACAATGGCTTTGATCCTCTGTTCAACATCGGATGGACATGCCATACTGTGACAAACCGGATTGAGTTGAGAAAGGGCCATTGCCCGCATCCGCCAGCAGGTCGGCGACAAGCGCGTGATCTGCGGTCTGTCCGGCGGAGTCGACAGTTCCGTCGCGGCGGTCTTGATTCAC
>JBCDHN010000330.1:0-4607 GCA_038749915.1 Verrucomicrobiota bacterium
AGCGAATGGTGGCACTTTTGGAACCCAAATGCCCCTGTAGGAAAAGTTGTGTTTGCGTCTCAGTTAGGGTTAGTATTACCAGAGAATGTCCGACGAATACAAATTCCCAGATGACCCGGCTTTTGAGCTAGCACGGGGAATCCGCGAACGCGCTTCATCACCCGAACCCCATGAACGTGCGTGGAAAGGTGCAACCGGGTCGTCGACGCCAGATCAGCTTGCAGCAGCAGCCTACCGCATTGTCACCAAGCTTCAGCAAAACGGCCACACTGCATTCCTCGCCGGAGGCTGTGTTCGCGACAAGATGCTGCATCGTGTTCCCAAGGATTACGACATCGCAACCAACGCCCGGCCACGTCAAATTCGACAGCTTTTCGACTCGGCAGGCTATGTTGGAGCCCACTTTGGCGTTGTTCTCGTCAGAGAACCCGAGGGCGTCTTCGAGATCGCGACCTTCCGAACGGACGGGATCTATCTGGATGGTCGTCATCCTCGCGACGTGCGCTACTCGGATGCGGAAGGAGACTCTCAACGTCGTGACTTCACCATCAACGGCCTCTTTTTTGATCCCTCAACCAGCGAATTGATTGACTATGTCGGCGGCTGCGAGGATTTGCAGA
This sequence comes from Verrucomicrobiota bacterium, assembly GCA_038749915.1. GTDB lineage: Bacteria > Verrucomicrobiota > Verrucomicrobiia > Verrucomicrobiales > DEV007 > JBCDHN01. The sequence continues at coordinate 621 of JBCDHN010000330.1, forward strand.
ACCAGACGATTCGAGCGATCGGCGATCCCGCGGAACGCTTCATGGAAGATCATCTGCGCCTGATGAGAGCGGTTCGATTTGCCGAGGTGCTCGGCTTTGAAATCGAACCGGCAACGTTGTCCGCGATCAAGACCGCTGCTCACAGCATCCGCCAGATTTCCGTGGAACGCGTTCGTGATGAACTCATCCAGATTCTTGAACACCCCAACCGCATTCAGGGGTTTGATCTCCTTGTCGGAACCGGGCTTCTTTCTGAAATTTTACCTGAGGTCTCGGATCTGATGGGCTGTCAGCAGCCTCCCGAGTTTCATCCTGAAGGAGACGTCTTCGTCCACACTCGCCTCATGCTTAGCCTTCTCGAAGACGACGCTCCCCTCCCCTTGATCCTTTCGGTTCTGTTTCATGACATTGCCAAGCCGGCAACCTATTCCTACGACGCGGCATCTACCCGAATCCGGTTTAACGGCCATGCTGAACTAGGTGCCGAGATGACCGCCAAGATTCTCAAACGCTTCCGCTTCTCCAATGATGTCATTGACGCCACGGTCGAGGCTGTTGCCAATCACATGAAGTTCAAAGACGTGCAGCAAATGCGCGTCTCCACGCTGAAACGCTTCATGTCCTCACCCACATTTGACCAGCAACTTGAACTTCATCGGGTCGATTGCAAAGGCAGCAATGGCAACTTGGAGAACTACGAGTTTGTCCGTCAAAAACGTGAAGAGTTCGGAAACGAACCCCTGATCCCACCGAGACTGATCTCTGGCCAGGATTTGATGGCAATGGGAATGGAAGCTGGTCCACGGATTGGCGAAGTGCTTGACGCCTTGCAGACAGCCCAGCTTGAAGGTCAGCTTTCAACCCGAGAAGACGCCCTGCAGTGGCTCGGCAAGGAATATGGCCTCGCTTCCTAACCGCTGAGAGAGGCTGGAGCCAGCCCCCCTCGACGAAAACTCGATTCATTGTCATCCTGAGGAAAAACATTGCGCTTCACGCGATTGCCCTATGACCAGACTTCCACCGGCTGCTACGACAGCGCCTGAATCGCTTCTTCGCAGCGCTTGCAGAGTCCTCCGCCAGCCAATGGCAGGCTTCGCCGACAACGAGGACACTCTTCGTATTTGGTCTCCGAAACCGTGACCCGTGGTTCGCTGGAGTCTCCGCCCTTGAGCGTGAAATCCGATAGCATGAGAAACTCAAGAGCGTCTTCACGTTGATCCGAAAGCAGTCGGTAGGCCGGATCTTTTTCCGAGAGCTCGACAACAATCGCCGCACGTTCCCGTTTCTTGAAGGAACCTGCTTTGATGGCTTCATCGATCTTCATCTGCGCAGCGTCGCGAATGCGAAGGAGTTGGGTCACCGCCTCAATTCCTTCCTCACCATCGTACTCAGGATTCAGCTCTGGGAAGCTCTCAAGGTGAATCGATCGCTTGTTCCCGGCAAACTCCCACGCTTCGTCAGCGGTAAAAGCCAGAATCGGAGCCACCAACTTGGCAAAAGCCTCAAAGACTTGATGCATGGCGGTCTGGGTGGCCCGGCGTCGGTCCGAGTCCGGCTGATCGCAATACATCCGGTCTTTCGTCACGTCGACGTAGAGGGCACTGAGATCAACCGCACAGAACTGGTTCAACTCGCCAAACACCTTCCGAAACTCAAATTCCTCATAGGCAGCCAAGCAACTCTTGGTAACTTGATGAAGGCGCTCCAGGATCCAGCGATCAATCAACGTCATTTGGTCCGTTGAGGCAGCGTCTTTCTCAGGATCGAAGTCAAAAAGGTTTGCTTGGAGGATTCTGAGGCTGTTGCGAATCCGGCGATACGGCTCAGCAGTTTGCTTGAATAGGTCCTCTCCAAAGGGCACTTCGTTTTGCCAATCGACGCTGGAGACCCAGAGGCGAAGAATATCCGCCCCGTACTTGTCGTAAAAGTATTTGGCATCAACTGGCTTCCCACTTTTGTCGGCAGACTTGGAAAGCTTCTTCTTATCCTGATCGACCACAAACCCATGGGTCATAACCGTTTTGTAGGGAGCGGTTCCCCGGCAGGCAACGCTCAACATCAATGAACTTTGAAACCAGCCTCGGTGTTGATCGGTCGCCTCAAGATACAAATCGGCCGGAGCAGCCAATTCGGGATGGGAATCCATCACCGCCACATGGCTGGACCCTGAGTCGATCCAAACATCCAGCGTATCCGTACCGCGTTTGGCGCCTTCGGGAAGATCGAGCTCCTTCACCCATTTCGCATCGTCCCACTCAAACCAAACATTGGTTCCGTTCTTCTCAACGATATCCGCGACCTTCCGGGCAATGTCGGCCTCAATCAGGACCTTGCCGTCCGGCAGATGAAAAACGGGAAGCGGAACGCCCCACGTTCGTTGCCGACTGATGCACCAATCCGGCCGCGCTTCAACCGTGCCGTGAATCCGGTTCCGCCCCCAATGCGGTAACCACTCCACCTCATCGATTTCCTTGAGGGCCGACTCGCGGAGGTCGTCGATTTTGATGAAGAACTGCTCAACACTGCGAAAGATAATGGGAGTCTTGGATCTCCAGCAATGCGGGTAACTATGCTCATAAGCTTCCCGTCCCATCAGATGACCGGATGCATCGAGAAGTTCGACAATGTCTTCATTGGCCTTCAGCACATGCTTCCCAACCAACTGACTAAGCCCGACCTCGTTGGTAAACTTGCCATCATCATCTACGGGAGAGAGAAGCCCTAACCCCGCTTGTTGTCCGGCGACGTAGTCAATCGCTCCATGACCGGGCGCAACATGAACTGCGCCCGTTCCAGTTGAGTCCTCAACAAATTCACCGACGATCACTTGGGACTGGCGATCCAGAAAGGGATGCTGCGCTTCGTTCCCTTCGAACTCCGCCCCCTTGATCTCCTCGTTTGGATTTTCCGAGTCCAGCTCGAAACCTGTCTTTTCGGCAAATTGACCGAGCAGAGGCTTTGCAATTACGAGACTCTCACTGCGGCCATCCTCGTTCTTGAAAGTTCCCCTAACATAATCAAAACGAGGATGGAGAGCGATTCCCAGGTTTGCCGGTAACGTCCAGGGCGTCGTCGTCCAGATCACCAGGGACGACTCACCCGCATGCTTCCCTTTGGTGATCGGAAACTTCACAAAGATGGCCGTATCCTTGACGTCCTCATACTCAACCTCAGCCTCGGCCAAAGCAGTCTTGGCGCCAAACGACCAGGAAACCGGTTTTTTGGACTGATATACCAGTCCTTCCTCAACCAACTTGGCAAAGACACGAATCACATCGGCCTCATACCCTGGACTAAGCGTGAGGTAAGGATGCTCCCAATCCCCAAAAACCCCCAAACGACGAAAACTGCTGCGCTGGATATCGATGTATTTCCGAGCAAATTCTTCCGCCCGAGTCCGGATTTGAGCTGGTTCCAGGCCTTTGGCTTCTTTCACGACCTTAAACTCAATCGGGAGCCCATGACAGTCCCATCCCGGGATGTAAGGAGCGCGAAACCCAGCCATCGTCTTGCTCTTCACCACGAGGTCTTTCAGCACTTTATTGAGTGCGGTTCCCATGTGCACATCGCCATTGGCAAACGGAGGACCGTCATGAAGGATAAATGTGGGCGCTCCCTGCTCTTTGCGCAGGGCATCAATCTGCTCGTACAAATCTGATTCTTCCCACGACTCAAGGCGTTGAGGCTCTCTCTTGACCAGGTCTCCGCGCATCGGAAAATCCGTCTGCGGAAGGTTGAGAGTTGATTTGTAGTTTTTCGGCTTTTCGCTCATTTCAGACGATTTGAAGGGATGGCTTCAAAGGGCGCGGAACCTAGCACCCTCACCTCCATGCGGCAACCGGTGGATTCGGAGCAGCTTCAAGCGGAGCCAACTCAAAACCTTACCATTGAGGCCCCACCTTACCATTGAGGCCCCATTCCCGCTTCCCTTCTGCGAACATTCCCTGTGAAGCGGTGAATTAATTAAGATTCCAAGACATTCACAGA
>JBCDHN010000331.1:0-4588 GCA_038749915.1 Verrucomicrobiota bacterium
CGAAAAAGTCGCCGGGCTGGATCGTGCGAACGACGGTTTCCCCGTCGCGCAACTCAATCGTTCCTTCCTTGACGACATATAGTGAAAAAGCGGGCTCCCCATGAGTGAACAGTCGGTCGCCCGGCTCCAGATGTACTTCCCGGAATACCTGCGAATAACGCGGGTTGAGCAAATTGATGTCTCGGGCAAAAAACACATCAAGGGTCCATTCAATGGCAACCCGCAGCTTTCGATCCAGCCCGGGAAGCTTGAGCAGATATACCGTCCGCCACATCCACCAAGCCAGAAATCCTGAAAATCGAAGTCCGAACACGTTGGCGACTGCGGTCTGGTGTCCAATCGAGGCCAATTCACCCAACCCGCGGAACGTGAAGGGTTTCAGCGCCTTTCCTTTCCTCGCGCGCACCAGATTCTCGGCGAGCATCTGACCTTGTCGCATCGCAAATTGTGCGGTTTGCGGGCAGGCCTCTCCTTCCTTCCCACCAGCCATGGGAATTGCCGCACAATCTCCGGCCGCCCACAGATTGTCATGTCCGGGAACCTGCATCGTGGGAGCCGTCTCAATCCGGTAGCGCTGGTGCGGCAAATCATAGCGCTCACACAGCGTTCGAACGAGCGGATGAGGCGCATTCCCGACAGTCGAAACAACCGTTGTTGTCTCGATCACGTCGCCCGACTCCAGATACACCTTGGTCGCCGTGACCGCTTTTACCCGTTCTTTCAGCCGCATTTCCAACCCTCGTTTCCGCAGCTTGCGCTCGGCATATCCTCCCAATTCCTGACTGAGGGTCGGCAGGATCTGGTCTCGACTGTGAATCAATACAACACGAATCTCTTCCTTTGGGACGCCGCGATAATATTTGGCGATTTCGTGAAGCATATCCAGCATTTCACCCGCCGTCTCGACTCCGGAGTAGCCGCCGCCGACGACGACAAACGTCAGCAATTTCTCACGAACCTCAGGTCGGGCTTCGACGTTTGCCTCCTCGATCCGCGAGATAATGGTCGCTCGCAAAATCATGGCATCACCAACGTTTTGCATCAGCAACGCGTGCTCGGGCATTCCGGGAACGCGGCTCAGATCAATCTGCGCGCCCATGGCAACGACCAGATGCTCAAACTTGATCTTCACGCCGGAAGAAAAGTGCCCCGTATCCACATGCAGCTCTTTGGCCTCAAGATCCACCCCGGTGACTTCTCCTTTGAAAACCCGCATCCCACGACAGAGCACCCGAATCGGATTGACCACATGACGAGGCGAAAGTGAACCCCCAGCCACCTCTGCCAGCATGGGCTGAAACACCATGTAGTTTCGGTCGGAAATCAACGCCGTGTTGCTGGCATCACTCCCGAGCTTCTGACAAAGCGCTTTCCCGCAGAAGACTCCAGCGAAACCGCCTCCAATCACCGCCATATCGAGATGAAAATGATGGGGATCATCGGTTGAGTTAGCAGGTTCAGTTGCCATTCGCCCTGACAGAAGCACAATTCGTCCTTCCCGCAATCATTGTCCGTCGCACTCCAGTGAAAAGCCGGTCACGGGGTTCGGCTGGTGAGCCGATTTCGTCATCCTGAGGAAAAATCAGGCCCATATCCCCAGGAGATACCGATAGCCCCAGCCAACGCCATTGGCTCAAGTGCGGTGCGTTTCCAGAAACCGGACGATTCCCTCGGCGAGGGAGGCGCTAATTCCTTCAACTCCCGCAATTTGTACTTCGGTAGCCTTCCTCAAACGCGCCACCGAACCAAATTTCTCCAACAACGCCTTTTTACGCCGGGAACTGACTCCGGGACAGTCATCGAGTATGCTTTCGCTGACCCGCCGCTTCATCAACAGCTCGTTGTAGCGATTGGCCCAGCGGTGAGCCTCGTCCCGAATACGTTGCAGCAACTTGAGAGCTCCCCGGCCGTGGTCGAGCACAATGGGGTCGGGCTCGCCAGGGCGAAAGATCTCCTCCCGTTGCTTGGCCAAGCCGACAATTGGCAATTCATGAAGGCCGAGACGCTGAAGTTCTTTGCAAGCCGAGCTCAGTTGCCCTTTTCCGCCGTCAACAATGACGAGATCGGGAAGCCGAACGAACGGCTTCGGTTTCTTCTTCGAAGTTTGAACTCCGGCAGCTTGCCGGGCCTCAACTTCCTGCTCCAACCGCCGCAGCGCTTCGAGCGGATTCTCCTGACTCAAGTCCGCATCATCTCCAGCCACCTCCCGTGCTTCGAGCAGAATCCTCGAATAACGGCGTCGCACCACTTCCGCCATGCTGGCAAAATCATCCTGCCCCTGGACGGTCTTGATCCGATAGCGCCGATAACTCTGGTTGTCCGGAACCCCGTTTTTGAAACGAACCATCGACGCCACCGAATGGGTGTCTGAAATATTGGAGATGTCGAAGCACTCCATGATCGCGGGAGCTCGTCCCAGCATCAGAACCTCTCCCAGCTCCGCGACGTCAGCCATGGGATCGATCGCATCGCCAGTTCTCGGAACTCCTCTTCCCCGCCGGAACTGCCGAGTCGGACTCACCGTCTTCTTCATCTGCTCCAGCATATCCCGAAGATTGGCGGCACGCTCAAAATCCAACTTTTCCGCCGCATGACGCATTTCATCCTCCAGCTGATCGACCATTTGTTTGGATTTTCCCGCGAGAAAGTCACAGGCCAGATTCACCCGCTCGCAATAGTCCTCCTTTGAGACCTTGGCGATGCAGGGAGCCGAACAATTGCGAATCACGTCGTCATTGCAGTGCTTGTAATCGCTCTCACTTGGAAACAAGGGGCGGCAGCTTCGGAGCCCGAATTCCTTGTTCATCCACTGAATGGTGGTTCGCAACGCGCCGGAATGCGCAAACGGGCCGAAATAACGCGCGCCGTCTTCTTTTCGAAGCCGGGACAGCTGGAATCTCGGGAATGGGTCGTCCATGTGAACTTTGAGAAGCAAAAACCGTTTATCATCCCGGAAACTGACGTTGTATTTCGGTCGGTATTCCTTGATCAGCTTGCCCTCCAGCAACAATGATTCAGGCTCGTTGCGAACCACATGGATCTCAAAATCCCAGATGCTTTTGATCAGCGCCCGGGTCTTTAAATCGGCCATTCGGCTCTTCGAGGGCGTGAAATAGCTGCTGAGTCGTTTTCTCAAACTCTTCGCCTTGCCCACATAAATGACCGAATTGAGGCGGTCCTTCATCAGATAGACACCCGGCTTGTGGGGGACATCTCGAAGCTTGGCCTTCAGATCGGGCTTTTGAGGAGTCGACACGAGAGATTTTACTGAACGAGGGTTCTGATTGGACGCAACTGGTCCTTCGTGCTTAGTCAGCTAAGCTTTTGCCCCGATTCACTTCGCCGGCATCAGGTATGCATTTATCCATTCTAGCTCGATTTCTCGGACTCATTCTTCTGCTGCTCTCCGCAGCGATGTTGGTCACATTCCTCGTTGCCGTGGTCGAGGCCACGAAGGGAATCGGGAATCACGCGATGTCTGCAACCGGGTTTTCATTCCTGATCACGGGAACCATCGGCGGACTGTTTCTCTATCTCGGCAGAGGCGCCGATGCGAGCAAACTGCTCCGCAAGGAGGCCGTGGGCATTGTCGGACTGGGCTGGCTGATGGCCGCTTTGTTCGGGAGCCTGCCATTCCTGCTCTACGTTGAAGGCGGTCTCAATTTCGTGGAGTCCTTTTTTGAATCGATGTCAGGAATCACCACCACAGGTTCAACGGTGATCCGGGATCTCAATCCCTACCCCAACAGCATCCTGCTATGGCGCAGCCTGACGCAGTGGATTGGCGGACTGGGGATTCTCGCCTTGTTCGTCGCCCTCCTTTCCATGATGGGAATCAGCGGAAAATCGCTCTTCGGGACGGAGTCCTCTCTCAATCTCGGCTCCAGTTCAACATCGCGTGTTCGCGACCTCACCCTGCGACTCTGGGGCGTTTACGTTGGGCTGACCATCCTGAGTTGTCTGGGTCTTTTTCTCCTCGGTCTGATTCTCAAGGACGTCGATCTCAGCTTTTTCAATGCGTTGCTCTACAGTCTAACGGTCGTCTCAACCGCAGGCTTTGCTCCTCACAATCAAAGCGTCGGCCACTTCAACAGCGCGCCCATTGAGGTCTTTCTGATCTTTTTCATGATCATCAGCAGCTTCAACATGGTGATGGTCATCAACATCGTCAGCAAAAACTTCAAGTCTCCGGTAGGGAAAACCGAAGCAAAGACCTTCGGCGTCATCCTCCTCATTGGGTTGGGCATCATCCTCATCAACTTTTGGGTGACGGGTTATGCTCGCGGGTTGTCCGCCTTGCGGGAAGCCCTTTTCCCGGTGGTCGCCGTCAGCACCACCACGGGGTTCGCCACTTCCAACTACAGCGCCTGGCCCATGTGCTCGCAATGCGTGCTCATGATTCTCATGGTCATCGGCGGCTGCGGAGGATCGACTGCGGGCGGAATCAAGGTCAGCCGCGTTCTCCTCGCCTTGCGCCAAGTGATGCATGAGATTCAGCATTTCTTTCGTCCTAACCAGGTATTCTCAGTCTCTCTCGATGGTCAACACATCGATCGCCAGGCCCAGGCGCAGGTCATGGCCTATCTCG
>JBCDHN010000332.1:0-4580 GCA_038749915.1 Verrucomicrobiota bacterium
ATTCCACCTCCCAAAGCGTGATGTCATGGTCCGTGCTCGCGCTTGCAAGGTAGTCGCCGGAGGGACTGAAGGCGACGGAGTTGACGGCGTTGCCATGACCATTCAGCTTTCTCAACTCCACTCCGGATTCGATCGCCCAAAGTTTGACTCCCTGATCTTCGCTGGAAGTGGCGAGAAGGAGATTTCGCGGGCAGATGGCAACAGATCGAACGGGGGCAGAATGGGCTTCCAACTGCATGCGTTGTTTGCCGGTATCGACCTCCCAAAGCCGGACTGATCCGTCGTCGCTTCCGCTGGCGAAAAAGAAGCCGTCGGAGCTGAAGGCGACCGAATTGACGGCTCCGGTGTGTCCCTGGAACTCAAGAAGCTGAAATCCACTGCGAACGTCCCACAGAAAAATCGAGCGATCGCCGCTTCCACTGACGAGAAGAGAACCATCCGGACTGAATGCGATGGAGAGCACTGAAAAAGCGTGGCCATGGATATCGTGGACCATTTCGCCAGTGGCCATTTTCTGAATCTTGATCGACCGATCGTCTCCGCAGCTTGCCAGATACTTCCCATCAGGACTAAACGTGACCGCCCGAACGGGAGCGTGATGATGAGTGAACAACCAGACGATTCGCCCGGTATCCGGTTCCCGAATCGCGACGCTGCCATCGTCTGCGCCGCAGGCCATCCACTTTCCCTCGGGATCATAAGCGATTGCCCTGACTTTGGTGCTGTGGCCCAATTGGCACACCGGCACTGCGCCGCCTTCGAACCCGGCATCTCCGGGTTCGATACCGATGGCTTCGTCAATGAGCAAGCCGTCGCGTTTTGCTCCCATCGACTTCGCGCCTGTCAAATCTGCCCGGTTCAGGTTGGTGTCGGTCAAATTGGCCCCGCGGAGGTTGGCTCCACGCAAAACCGCACCTTCCAGCACCATTTGATCGAGTTTTGACTCGTCGAGCTGCGCATGGGCCGGAATCCGATTCAGCAACTCGCCGCGCAACAGCTCGATGTCGCTGATTTCCTTTTCCATTCCGAGTCGTATCCGGCAACTCCAGTAGAGAATTTGAAGCGCATTTTCGCTGACCCGCTCCCAATACCCGGCGCTCAACACCGCCGCCAGTGGCGAACGAAGTTGGTCCTCTTTATCGAGACCGGCGAGGAAGAAGACGATTTTTTGATCGAGACGGGGAAGGTCGAAAACGGCCGGGTTGATTTCGACCACCGGGGCCGAGCCGTGAAGCAAACCGCAGTCATCGCACAGCCGGCGGGCGATGAAATATTCCATAAAGGAACGATGCACGAATCGAAACGAGCGCCCGTCGGAGCCACGCTGCAGGAAGGTGGCGGTATGCATTTCGCGAACGATGTCGCGGGGCTCTTCCTCGTGAATGCGGACGCGATCCAGTTTCTCGACAAAGGCTATCAGTTGATCCTCCTGCACCTCATTGCGGTGCTCTTTCCAAAGATGCCAGGCCAGCTCCATCATCAGGTGCAGCTTGTGTTCCGGGCGAAGAGTAGGGTGCTTTTTCTCCTCTCGTTGAATCCAGAAACTGGTGTAGGTCGCGTAGAGATCAGCAGCGGTAACTTCCTGATTGTGGTCGAGTCTTGGAAGGGACTTCACAATCATGTCGAGCAGGAGAGGCCGATGAGCCAAACCTGACAAATTGTGGATTTCCTCCATTTTTGCGATGTCCTTTTCCCAGCGTTCAGGGCGTGCCTTGCGCATGTAGGTTTCAATTTCCGAGGCGTTGAACTCGCACTGATTCAGAACCGAAAGACCTGAATCCCCGTGAATGGCCCGATAGAGTTCAGTGGCGGTATCACTGAAGGTCAGCCCTCCGCCATTGAGCGTTTCCAGCTGCTCTTCCCGGCTCTTGAAATAGTGCGTGCGACAGGTCATCACGACTTTGGTTCCGGGTTGAACCGATCGCTTCAGTTCCGCGAAATTCGCGCGGGTTTCGTTCCATCGAATCCGATCCGCCATTTCATCAAACGCGTCGAAAAAGAGCACGATCCGCCGCCGACGAACGAGATGGAAGAAGTTCGCAAAACGGGCATCCGGCATCCCGTGAACCGCAAAGTGGGTTGCCACGATCGTCTCGAGGCTGAAGGCGGCTCGGCGCGCTTCACGCAGAGGAATCAGGACCGGCGCGGGGTGACGACTTGGATCCTCAAGGAATGCCTGAGCCAATTGGTAAGCCAGGAACTCGCACAGGGTTGATTTACCGGTTCCAAGGTCGCCGAGAATGATGAGGAAATTGTCGCGATCATTTCCCAGCCAGTTGGAAAACCGATCGAGCGCTTTCGATTCTTCATTGGTGAAATCGTCCCGGACGCGTGGTCGAATAAATAGATCACGACCTCCCCAACCGCGATCGGGATCATTCACGCGGCCCTCCCACTGATCGACAATGTGGCTGCGAATGTAGCCTTCCAGTGGAAGGAGTTGATCCAGCAACTCGGAATACGTCAGGCATTCCACTCCGGCACCGCTGAGCGATTGCCAGGCCTTCTGGGTAAACCCCCGGGAAGCGACCACGCCAAACTTTCCGTTTCCTCCGGCCTGAATCTCTTCGAGAATCTGTCCGGCCCGGTCTTCAGAGACGACTCCTTCCTCACAGAGCACTTCGATTTCTGATCGAAACCCCAGATTTTGATGAACGCGAAGGTTGCCGAGATGGGAACTGACCGTGAATCCCAGTAGTTTGTAAAGAGTTGCCACTTCGCTCGCAAACCCAAAACTGATCTCGGAGAGAGACGGGATCGGGACCGTATCGAGGAGGGCCGGAGGGGCGGATGCGGTATTACTCATCTCATAAGCCGGAGCAACGAGATCAAGAGCTTCTATCAACTCACGAAGCCGGATTGAGTAGTCCTCCTGATTGGTGAAATCGATGTGTTTGAGGACGCGAATTTGCCGGGGAGGCTCGCATTCCTCGTCCAGCAATATCGGGATGATCCTCCGATCCACGTTCATGGGATCCTCGAGGAGATCCGGAAAGAACTCTGCAGCAGTCCATTCGCTTCGTTCCCACGCCTTGCTCATGACGAGGATGAGCTTGCGACTCTCGTGCAGAGCTTCCTCGATGGAGTGAACGATGTTGGCCGCCGGCTTAATGCAGCGGTCATCATCAAAGATTTTTGCTCCGGCACGCTCGAGGTCGTCACCGAGCTTCCTTACAAACTCGTTGTCCTGGCTCGAATGGCTGACGAAGGCGTGATACTTAAACTCGGGGGAGGAGACAGTAGCCATATCAACAAATCAAAAATGAGCCAACTGATAGGCATATGTCGAGAATTTTGTTAGTAATATGATCTATTTGATCAATTATTGATCTTTTTGCAAAACGGTGCGATGACGTCAAAACACCGTAATTTTCAGATCATGAATCGCGCTCTAGGTTTCCTCTTCCTGTTCTGGAGTTTCCTCAGTGTCCAGGCAGAGGAGGCGCGGGTGCGAATTTACCTCGACCCTGATCAGCCAGCGCTCAGCAAGGGAGTGATTCTGGAGTCCGGAGAGGTGCGGGAGCAATTCCAAGTGGGATTCGGGCGCAATGGGATCGATGAGTCCGGGGCAAGGTTTCGAGGAGGTTACTCCCTTCTCGGAAAGTTTCAGATCAACGCGATTCTTTCGGCGGACCGATTCGAAATGAAGCCCGAGCTGATCGCAGAATCCGGCAAGAGTGTCGATTACCTGAAGACCCACCTCTTCGCCAACATGAGCAGCATCGATTTTGACGGCGATGGAAAGGGCGGGGAGTATGGAGATGCGTTTATCAGCCTCGAGGATCTCAGCGGAAGAGACCAGCCGTTCAGGTTCAATGTCTACAAGGGAAAGTTCCGCTGGTACAGCTATGCCATTCACGGAACTCAGGATTCGGCGCGGATTGGAAAGGCAGTAACCGGCGGATGCGTTAACGTTGGAGCTGAGAATCTCTCCAAGGTCCTCAAAGCTGTGAAGTTGGGAGACATTGTTGAGGTGGTAAATCGCAATTCTGAGAATTTGCTCAAAAACTAGACATTTGGGCTAAAAAGTTCACAACCAGATCAATTAGTGCTACTCTCTCCCGAACCATGGCGTCCGAGATGACAACGGATGACTCACCCGAAGTGGAGCGAGTCTACGCCCAGACGCGCCAAAGCCTGATTGAGCGACTCAAAGATTGGGAAGACAAGCGCAGTTGGGACGAATTTTACCAAATCTATTGGCGGCTGATCTACTCCGTTGCCGTGAAGGCTGGTTTGCGTCCGGATGAAGCCTCGGAAGTGGTTCAGGAAACGATTTTGACGATCGCAAAACAGCAGAATCGCGAGGAGAAGGGCTACGATAAGGAGAAGGGATCGTTCAAGAATTGGTTGCTCGGGGTTACCCGGTGGCGAATTGCGGATCAGTTTCGAAAGCGGCAACGCGAACAGAAGCTGGTGGTGACCTTGCCTGACAGTGACGACGAGCGTGGATCAGGAATGCTGGAGCGATTCGCAGATCCGGACGGGCCCGAAGTGGAGAAGGAATGGAATGCTGAATGGAACCGAAACCTGACCCGGGCGGCTCTGCAACGGGTGAAAAACAAGGTGTCGCCCAAGCA
>JBCDHN010000333.1:0-4572 GCA_038749915.1 Verrucomicrobiota bacterium
CGCCTTCGGATGCGGGAACTTCATTGGCAATTGCACCTCACGAAATGCGGTGGCCCCTGCAACGTGACCCTGAGTTTCTGGAAGGATTTGAGGTGCAGCTCTTGGACCGTGGCGACGTTAAAAGTCCCGTTGAAGTCAAAGAGCCAGCCTGGCCGGAAGTGTTCGGAAAGACTCCCGAAATCAGCGATCGCCCGAGATCCCAGCTCGCCGACTGGCTCGTCTCCCCCAAGAATCCGCTGACCGCCAGGGTGTGGGTGAATCGGGTCTGGCAATGGCACTTTGGGAAAGGGCTGGTCGCGACTCCGGGGGATTTCGGAGCGGAGGGAGAGCCGCCAACTCATCCGGAGTTACTGGATTGGTTGGCCTCGGAGTTGATGGACAGCGGCTGGAGCACCAAACATCTTCACCGGTTGATCCTGCAGTCCTCGACCTATCGACAGTCCTCCCATTTTCAAAAGCTCTCGGCGTCGATTGATCCCGAGAATCACGCCCTGTGGAGATGGTATCCAAAGCGGTTGGAGGCGGAAGCGATTCGCGATTCCATCCTCTCGGTATCTCACCGACTCGACCTTGAATCCGGTGGTCCCAGCGTCAGTTCTGACGTCAATCGCAGAAGCGTTTATCTTCGGCAAAAACGAGACAACCTGCCTCATCAGCAAAGTCTGTTTGATGGCGCAAATGCGGTGACCAGTTGTTCCAAACGAAGTGTTTCGACGGTGGCGCTTCAGCCGCTTTGGTTGTTGAACGGCAAATTGGTTCAGCAGGCAGCGGAGTCTCTCGCCCAGCGTGCCGGACAGACTTCGGAGCCGGTGGCGGAATTGTTCGAGCGAATTATGGGTAGGCGTGCAAGCGCGGAGGAAATGCAGGTTTCGAAAGCCTTCGTGGAGTCAGCTGGGTTGCGCTCGTTGGCCGCTTCCCTTCTCAATTCGAATGAATTTCTCTACATCCCATGAGCACGATGTGCGGTGAAACAACGGTCCTGACTCCGGCGTGTTCATGAACGTGATTTCTCGCCGACAACTTCTCGGGACTGCAGGCTTGGGAGCTGGACAATTGGCGCTCTCGACCCTACTTGCTTCTGAGCAAGGAGAAACCCCGCATCTCAGGGCGACCGCCAAGAGCGTGATCTTCCTCTTTATGTCGGGTGGGCCAAGTCAGGTTGACACCTTCGATCCGAAGCCTGAGTTGGCGAAGCTTGCTGGGAAAGACGTTCCGGATTCGATCGCCAAAAATGTTCCGAGAATCAAGCGGGCCGGACTCCACAACCTCATGGCATCACCATGGGAATTCACTCGGCATGGCGAAAGCGGAATTCCTGTTTCGAGTCTTTTGCCTCACACCGCCAAACACGCAGATGATTTGTGTGTCATTCGGTCCATGTCGCATCGGAATCCGGTTCATGGCCCCGGGGAATGTGTTGCGTTAACCGGAACTGCTCTGGGTGATCGACCCAGTCTGGGGGCTTGGTCCATCTACGGGCTGGGGAGTGAAAGTCAGAATCTTCCATCCTATATCACCATGAATCTGCACTCCGACGGCATGCAGTTTCCGCAGCGAGCAGGGTGGGGCACTGGTTTTCTTCCGCCGAACTTTCAGGGCACGGTTGTTGATCCGGTTTCCGGGATTCGAGATGTCAGCATGCCCGCTGGAATTGATTCGCGCAAACGAACCCGGGAATTGGAGATGATCGAATGGCTCAACCGGAAGCACTTGGAGCCAATCGGGAGTCATCCGGAGTTGGAGGCACGAATTCAGAGCTACGAGATGGCATTTCGACTGCAAACCGCAGCACCGGAACTCTTCGATCTGTCCACCGAAAGCAAAGCGACGCGGAACCTTTACGGGATGGATACCTCACCCAACAAGATCGCGGGACGCGGATGCTTGTTGGCGAGAAGAATGGTGGAGCGGGGTGTCCGCTTTGTGCAGCTTCGCATCGGTGGTTGGGATGCTCATGGCAATATCAAGGGCAACCACAATCGGATGTGTGGAATCACCGATCAGCCGATTGCCGCGCTGCTCAGTGATTTAAAGTCTCGTGGCCTGTTGGGTTCCACCCTGGTGGTTTGGGGGGGAGAGTTTGGTCGCACGCCGACCATGGAAGGCCGCAACCATGGCCGCGATCATTCCCCGGCTGGGTATACCGTATGGCTGGCTGGGGGAGGAGCGAAGGGAGGACAGATCATTGGTGAAACGGATCCGATCGGCTACGTCGTTACCAAACGCCCGGTTCAGCCCCAGGATCTTCATGCCACAATCCTTCGTGCGCTGGGGCTCGATGCCGAGAAATTGGTTTTCAATCACCATGGCCGGTTGGAGACTCCGTTTGTGAATGGTGGAAGGATTCTTAGCGAGGTTTTTGGGTGACGTTAGCCTGCCTCTCGGGCATCTTATAAGGGATGGACCTTGTCTTCGGCTTCAAGAAATTTGTCTCCCGGCTTCTCTTTCCTCTGCCTTTGGTGGGATACTTTCTGTTGGCTGGTGTCTTGCTGATGTGGTTTGGGAGGACTTGGCGCCGTCGCTTGGTTGGGAAGATTTGCCTGAGCTTGGGGGTGGTCTTCTTTTTCATGTTTGGGACTGGCCCGCTTCCCGACATGATGTTGCATTCGCTGGAGAATGATTATCCACCGTTTGGACCCGAGGTGGCGGAGTCCCAGTTCGTTGCGGGATGGAAGCCTGCTTACGTCGTGGTTTTGGGAGGAGATCACCATCCGGATCCAAATCTTCCAGTCACTTCCCGGTTGGGTCCCAAGACGACGGCCCGGCTCAACGAGGGACTGCGGGTTCATCGATTGTATCCGGATACCAAACTGATTGTGACCGGAGGAAAAAGCTCCAAAAAGCAGACGATCGCAATTGCTGATGACATGGCGGAAATCGCCGAGTCCTGGGGCGTGTCCCGTGATTCGATGATTGTTGAGAACCAGTCCCGGGATACCAAGGATCACGTTGCTTATCTGAAGGACACGTTGGGAGAACAGCCCTTTCTTTTGGTCACCTCGGCGTCTCACATGCCCCGTGCGGCTGGGTTGTTTCGCAAGGCCGGGATGCGACCAGTGGCCGCTCCGGTCATGTTTGAGGCTAGCGACGCAGGATTTCGGATCGGTCCAAAGAGCTTTTTACCTAAGCCTTCAAAATTTGGTCGGACTGAAGGAGCATTCTATGAATATATGGGCCTGGCGTGGGCAAAGATGCGCGGCCAAATTTGATTTTAAAGTGAGGCGCGGCATGGTGGCGGGCCCCTAAACCTCTGTCGATATGCTCACCCGCCTCTGTTCCCTTTTTCTGATCCTGCCAGCTATTGTCCAAGCGGACGATGCGGTTGAACAACTGATCATGGCCACCTACAAGCTGGCGGGGGAGGGGTCGGCTGCGACGGGGCTGGCGGTTCGTTCCCAAAAAGGAGAGGGCGATGGAACCTGCTTCATTCTCACCGCTCATCACGTGCTGGCGCAGATGAAAGGAACCGAGATGCGAATCATTTCCCGAGTTGCCAAGCCCAATGGAACCTATAACCGGAACGAAGTCGTGGTTCCGATTCGCGGCCAGGGGAAGGATCTTTGGAAGAAACATCCTGATCATGATCTTGCGGTCCTTGCTTTGCCCAATTCAGTTCAACTCACGGCTTTGGGGATGGATTCCATTGCTGCGGAATCGCAAATCGAAAAGGTCAAAGCGGGAGACGAAGTTCGTGCTGCCGTGTTTCCGGAAAAGAATGAGTCAAACGGGGCAGGATTCCCGATCATTCGCGGTGGAATTATCGCGAGCTTTCCTCTCAACCCGGTCAGAGCTCACCCCGATTTTCTGGTCGATGCCACGACTTGGTCCGGAGATAGTGGTGGCCCGGTGATCCATGCTGAGCTGCGCTCGGAATCAGGAGGGCCCTTGGTCATCGGCGTCGTTCGAGGCTTGCGGAACATCGTCGACACCAATCGGGAATCTCGTTTTGTTGATCGCAAAGAGCGTTTCCCTCTCGATATCGCGGAGGTGATGCAGGCGGCGTTGGCGAAAGCGGATTTGTTGGACTCCGAGTCGTAAGTTAGAGTTCGCGCGCTGGCGCATTCGCAACGATCTGAGAGGTGCCGGGAAGCTGGTCAACACGAATCAGCTCGCCGGATTCATCAAGAAAGAGCCGCAAAGGAACTGGAAACAGTTCGAGCTTGGCGGAGAGGATCGTTCCGCCGAACGTTTGGTCAAAGGTCGCTTTCATTTCCGGCCGGATGTTGCGGAGGAGCGTTTGCAGAATTTGGGGATTAGCCTGAGAGGCAAGCGCGAACCACTTTCGCCAGGGCTCAGCTCCCGAGGTAGTGCACTCTGACCTTTCAGAGTGCATCTCACAGGTGTGCCGAAAGCGTGCCTTGGCATCGAGGACCGCCTCGAATCGCTCTCTTTGAAAACCATTGGTGACGCCGAATTTGAACGCACGGAGCTGGAAGTCGTGACCAAAGTAGAGTTTGGCCGAGGGTGGAACGTGCGAAAACTCAACGCCTGACTTTGCTCTCAGCTGGTAGGACAAACGATGAAGGAATCCGAGCCCGGCCGGGGTGTCTCTCGCAAGATACTCAGTTTCGA